>JABJBS010000196.1 GCA_018668695.1 Deltaproteobacteria bacterium | reverse complement strand
CGTTTTTCTATCTTACTCGTAATTTTTGCCCTCCTTTGGGGCTGTAAAGCATCCGAAGTTGAAGGCCCAGCAGGTCCTGCTGGCTTGGCCGGAGCGCCAGGTGCAACTGGTACCGATGGCCAAGATGGCCAAGACGGCCAAGACGGCCAAGATGGCCAAGATGTTCCCCGAACGGCATTCACGGGAACAGTTACTGATGGAACCAATCCTGTCGTCAATGCTTTTATACGTCTTCAGTTACTCAACTTCGACGGCGCTCTTGTTGGTACCCTCGCGAGCACCCAATCCAGTGACGCCGGAGCCTTCACCGTCACGCTTACTGATCTCGATGAAGGCAGTAGCTTTCTGATTTACCATGCCGAAACACCTTTCGGTGTACTTTCAGGCTACGTCACTGGGACAGAAACAGCGATCAGTCCAGCCAGCACAGCGGTCGCGACCATTATCAATCAAATTGTGAGCAGCGAAGGCGGTGCATTTGTAACGGATTTCACTTCAGCCGAAATTACAGAGCTGGTAACCGCGGCGAACAACGCTCTCTTGGCAGCAAATACCGACCAAACTGATCTTGCAGCAGTTTATCAGCAAGTCCTGATGGACGTTGGCGAGAGCGTAGCCGACGCTTCTCAAGGTATGTCCCTTGCCGCTGAAATCCCAACTCCAACGCCTGATGCTCCTGCCAACGTGCAAACAGATGCCAACTTCGACAATAATTTAGTATTGGAACTGAACAATGGTGCAGACTGGGATATTGAGAGAGATGGCCAAATCGACGACGGAACGGATGATGCTTATGACAGTATGTTCCGTCTTAATGTAGACAACGTCAGCATTCCTAGCTCTAGCAGCGCCGTACAAGGTCATATCGAAGACGACCGAGAGCTTGTTCTCGGTCCATACGGACTCACCGCTGGAACCTGTAACGACGGCATTGACAACGACGAGGACAACGTCGCTGACTCAGAGGATCCCGATTGCGAATCCGGACTCTATGAAGGCAACTCCACTGAGTTCATCGCGGTTGCAGCCAATTGTGACGACGAAATAGATAACGACGGTGATAACCTTACGGATGCCAACGACCCTGACTGCGCTAATGGCAATCAAGAGACGACCTTCGCACTGGTTGTTACTCGCAAAGTTCACATTGGTGCCACCGGCGGCTGGTGCAGATTTGTAGATTTTATGACCAATGTTAGCGACACGGACTCTACGCACACAGCTGCCATCAGTGGTAACCTTGGTTCCGATGGCTACGAAGTCTATGGCCCAACCAGCAACGGCGACAATGTTGTCGATGAGTTTGACAGCTGGCACACCAGCCTTGAAGTATATTCAGGCGGTGGTGACCCAGCATTGGGGTTTTCGTATCGTAATGCCGCAACAACCGTGGATGATGATGACTTAGAATTCATTTACCCTGCCATGACAATCCCGCCAGGTACAACCGTTGCTATTGCAACCTTTGGCTTTCAAGACCCCACACGGGGACCGATGGAAAACATCGCTGATACCTTGAACCAGCTTCAAGTCAGTGCGCCAAATGAGTACTTCGTTGGCCTCACTGCAGAAGAAATCAGCCAGCTGGTTAACGTTGATGGTTTTGTCGTAAGCGGTGCCGCTGGATCTGTTGCACCGGGAGCATTGGTAACCCTAACCAACTCCAACACCGGCGTCTCGCTTGCAACCAAAGCGAAGATCGACGGTAGCTACGCGGTGCTTTTTCAGGCCACCTCGGGTGACACAATTGAGGTTACGACCAACTACGGCCGTTCTGATAGTTTGGTTGTGGAGTAATTCAATGAAAAATCACATCAAAATTGGGATGATAATATCCACGTTCGCGATGGTGACTGCCTGTGGCTCTGACCCAGAGGGAATCACCGGGCCGCAGGGTGCAAATGGCGGCGCTGGGGCCAATGGGGCTAATGGAGAGCCTGGCGCAGACGGTTCAAACGGAAACCCTGGGACCGATTTTCCAATCACGGTCTTCAAGGGCTCCGTAGATAATGCAGGTATGGCTGGAAGTGGATTTTTAGTATCCATGACATCGGTTGCGCCAGACGGTAACCGAGGAGCAGTTTATTCGGCAAGCCTTACCGATGAAGCGGGCAATTTCTCTTTCAACCAAACGGCATTCAACGAGCCCATGAGCGCAATGCGCTACGAAGCTTATGGGCCCGGCAGAGTCTACACGGCATTGGTGGCATCCTTGGAACAATCCATTGGTCCAGCCACCTCAGCCGTAGAACAAATTATTAGCCAAATTGTTGGTTCTACCGGAGCACCTTTTTATGCAGACTATACCGCTGACGAAATAAACAGTGCGGTAACAGATGCAGAGACGGCTCTAGACCCATCGACAATCAACCTATTAGATGACGAAGCTGTCTACAGTGCTGTCTTGGCGAATGTTGGCGAAGCAATCGCAGACCTTTCTGGGGTAGACCCAGTGGTTCAAGTTGCAGCAGTTCCAGCCGTGGCAATTCCCGATGACGTCCAAGTTCCCTTTAATGAGACCAAGGACGACGTGGTAACGCTTACCAATGAGCTAGAATGGGATATCACGCCCTTTGGCTATATGAGCAGCGGTGCTTTTTCCAGTGCAGGTTTTCGTTTAAAAATTGTTGATGGTGCATCCTTTGACTGGAGCCGAAAACTCGGCAACGAAATTAGTATCGAAGACGACCGAGAAGTGGTTTTGGTTGCGAGCTTCAATAATACTCCTGGACTAGCAGTTACTCGAAAAATCTACATTCCTACTACCGGGAATTGGGGACGTTGGATTGAAACTTTTGAAAACACCAGTGAAGAAGCCATCAGCCTGAACATCATGGTTGAAAGTGACCTAGACTCAGGAGATGAAATCACTGGCCCAACAAGCTCTGGAGACAACGTGATGGACTCAGAGGATCGGTGGGTCACCATTGATGACGATGAGAACAACCAAGACGGCCGGGAATCGGTTGGTTGGTACTTTCCTGGAGCCGACAAAGCTGAACTCAATGGTGATGATTTAGAATTCACTTTCGCGTTAAACCTAGAAGCCGGTCAACGGGTATCGGTGGTGCATTGGCAATTCCGAGGCCCTTCCCTTGCCGACTTAAGTAACTGCGATGACGGTGTCGATAACGACGGCAATGGAGATGAAGACTCGGTCGATCCTGATTGCCTAGTGGACTCAAGTCTACCCTTTGATGCTGAGTCTAACCCGGTAGACAACAACGCAAATGAAGCTGGGCTTTCCTCCACGACTTCACAAGACCTTGCGCTTGTGATGTCCGGTATGGAGCTGCAGGGCATCCCGCTCGAATACTTGGAAGGCATGTCGGAGCAGGAAATCACCGAATCAAATTTTCAATTTATTGATAACCGAAACAATGTCTTCGGCGGCGCTGGTTCCGTTGCCCCTGGAGCTCAGGTGACCATCATGCACAGCAGCAACGGATACACGGCAACAACCATGGCAGCAACGGATGGCTCATTCCAAGCCACAATTCCAACCCAAAGCGGTGACGAGCTTCAGCTCACCACAGACCTTGGCCGGGATGATACACTTACCACCCCCTAGAACTTAGGACTCAAGAGGGATTAAGGTTGCTTAGTCCCTCTTGAACCAAGTTTGGCTTCCTGCGCCCCCTGCTCCTCTCACTTTCAAATCTAAGCGTAAAAGCGAGTCAAACCGAGACTCTTACGCGTACTTCTATCAAGTGATCCCGGAATCAAAACAACAAAATACAATAATTACGACAACTTAAAATCCAATGAACCCTTTTGCTTCGAATTGGCTCTAACGGATGTTAGTATCGCTTAACCTTGATTAAGATGGATCTTGTGATGACCGAAATAGATAATAATAAAGACACCCAAAACGATACGACCGAGCTACTCGAGAAGGCACGCGGTGGGGATAGCGAGGCCCTTGAGGCTCTGCTTCGGGCTGTGCAACCGCAGCTCTATCGATTCAGTCTAAAAATGTGCCGCCATGAAGAAGACGCTGAAGATGTGCTTCAAGACTCAATGCTAAGCTTGGCCCGCTCTTTTCGGGATTTTCGGGGCGCGTCGTCACTATCGACATGGCTCTACAGCATCACTCGCAGCTTCTGTATAAAAAAACGCCGAAAAAGTAAGTTCGCGCCAAAACATGAGGAATCTTTAGATTCCCTGGCTAGCAAAGATCAGGAAAATATCCAGTCACAATTACATGGCCCGGACAAACAGGCGGAGTCTGCCGAACTCTGGCGACAAATCAGAAATGGTATCGGTAAGATTGAACCGGCCTACCGTGAGATTCTCGTACTGCGAGATATCGAAGGTTTAAGCGCGAAAGAAGTTGCGGAAATCGTTGGGCTGACCGTACCGGCCGTGAAAAGTAGGCTGCACCGAGCTCGAAGCCAGTTACGCGAGCAACTCACCATGGCCGCTTACGAGCCTGGTCCTGGCTGTCCCAACATTCGCCAGGTTTTCTCTGAACACCTTGAAGGCGACTTATCCCCAGACATTTGCTCAAGTATGGAAGCACATGTCGCATCTTGCCCCACCTGCGCCACTGAATGCATCGGGCTTAAACAAGCACTCAATGCTTGCAGTACGGCCACCTTTGAAGTGCCAGAGGAAGTTCGCGTACGGATTCAAATTGCCCTTCGACAGATCATTCAAAAAAAGCCGAGTTCAGCTAATATTTCTTGAACCCTTTTAAGACAAACTGGCTCTCTCCAAATGAACAGTTCCTCATTCGAAAGGAACCAATGAACTTGGAGTTACCATGTTGCTAAAACAACTTTTCGATCAGGATACCTCTACTTACACCTATCTTCTCGCCGATGAGACAAGCCGAGAAGCTGTCATCATTGACCCAGTACGAAGCCAAATATCGAGGGATACAAGGCTGATAGATGAGCTCGGGCTCAACCTACTTTACATACTAGACACCCATGTCCATGCAGACCACATAACCGGCGCAGGCGAACTTCGTCGTTTAACGGGTGCCTTAAGCTGCCTGAGTGCAGAGATGAACGTCGAGTGCGTTGACCAAAAGCTGCAACACGGTGACCGACTCAAGCTTGGGGCGATTGAACTAGAAGTAAGAGCTACCCCTGGGCACACTCCGGGTTGCCTAACCTACGTTGCTACCAGCGACCAGCGTACGTTTGCCTTTACCGGTGATGCTTTGTTGATTCGCGGATGCGGACGAACCGATTTCCAAGGGGGTAACTCAAACGACCTATATGAATCGGTACACCGACAAATTTTTACTTTACCAGACGACACCCTCGTCTATCCCGGTCACGACTACAAAGGCCACACGTCTTCTTCAGTAAAAGAAGAAAAACAATTAAACCCAAGACTCAATTTAGGAATTAGAAAATCAGAGTTTAATCGTTTCATGACGGAACTGAAACTTGCTAACCCTGCCCTGATGGATATTGCCGTTCCAGCAAATTTGAATTGCGGACAACCTGCAAAACATCAATACGAAAACACCAGCCAAGGCGAAAACAGTGAATCAATGTCGTCGAAAGAATTCGATGGGCGGTTCATCGTAGATGTCCGTGAGCCCGACGAATTCAATGGTTCGCTAGGTCACTTACCCAATGCGGTCCTAACACCTTTGGGAGTGCTTAAATTGAAAGCAAGATCCTGGCCACGCGATGTTCCCATTTTGGTTGTGTGCCACAGCGGTCGTCGCTCGCAGAAAGCCTGTGTCCTTTTGAACAATATGGGATTTTGTGATGTATCCAATCTAGACGGTGGAATGACCGCATGGTCTGGCAAGGTGGAACTAGAAGCATGTTAAATTCCATTCTTTGGGCCGTTTTGGGTGGAGCCATTCTTGGCATATCTGCATCGTGGATGCTTCTGACGCTTGGGCGAGTAACTGGCGTAAGTGGCATCGTCGGGTCGCTTTTTAACGACTGGAGTTCAGAGTCTACATGGCGAGTATTTTTCCTCTTAGGCTTAGCCCTCGGGGGCATGTTGCTCGTTATTGTTTTACCAGAGAGCATACAACCACCATCCGGCAGATCTCCTATCCTGATTGCCCTGGCTGGCCTTCTCGTTGGTTACGGAACATTACGTGGAAATGGCTGCACAAGTGGCCACGGTATTTGCGGCATTACTCGCTTTTCACCACGCTCTTTGGTTGCCACGCTTTCATTTATGGCCACAGGTTTTCTTTCCGCAACTGCGGTGGGATTCATATTGGGAGATCTCTGATGAACAAGCAGGTTTGCAAGCTACTTTTATCCAGCATTCTACTTACCCTAGGTACGACCCTAGCCATTATCTAAGGAATACAGTCATGAAACTTTCGGCCGCATTTTTTGGGGGGGCTACTTTTCGCTCTCGGTCTTGGCATCTCCGGAATGACCGATGCTGATAAGGTTATCGGTTTTCTAGACCTTGGCGGAGAATGGGACGCCAGCTTAGCCTTTGTGATGCTTGGAGCTATTGGAGTTCACATCATTTTTTACCGTCTCATTATTAGACGGGAATCCCCGACTCTTGAGCAGCTGTTTAAGATCCCGGATCGCAGCGACATCAATTTTCGCCTCATCAGTGGTGCGGCCATCTTTGGAACAGGATGGGGTCTTGGAGGTTTCTGTCCTGCTCCAGCACTGGTTTCGATGGCGGCCCTACAACCTGAATCGTTGACCTTTAGCCTCTTTATGCTGGTTGGAATGGCCATCCATCAGTTGCAAACTAAGTTTGAGCAACGGTCACCTCCCGAAAAACATCTGCCATGCTAACTATTTTAATATTAATGCTCGTCGTAGGAGTAACACTTGGCTTACTTGGCGGAGGAGGTTCGATACTGGCTGTCCCGGTACTCGTTTATGCTGCTGGGCTTTCCGCCAAAGCAGCCATCGCAACCTCACTGGCCGTGGTTGGAACGACAGCTCTTTTTGCTCTTATTCCACACGCGCGGCGCGGGAACGTAAACTGGCAAGTAGGAGCTATTTTTTCTATCACGGCTATGACCGGCGCATATTTTGGTGGCATCGCCGCCAATTGGTTTTCTGGCAGGGTTCTCTTGCTTATCTTTGCGGGCATGATGCTGGTTGCATCACTTGCGATGCTTCGGGGCGCTACTAGACTTCAACCCAACTTACACCGACCGATTGCGTTTAAGTTGATTATTATTGAAGGCCTTGTGGTTGGAGTGGCAACCGGACTGGTGGGGGCCGGCGGAGGTTTTTTAATTGTGCCCGCCTTGGTCCTTCTTGCTTCTATGCCAATGCATACAGCAATTGGAACCTCCCTTATCGTCATTGCTCTTAAATCGTTTGCGGCCCTTGCTGGGCACATCACTCATGTCGACATTGATTTTCAACTGACACTTGCCATCACCGTGGCTGCCATTTGCGGCAGCTTCGTTGGAGCCCTCTTCGCCAATAAGGTTCCAGCTAAAACATTGCGAAAGACCTTTGCCGGATTCGTCATGGTTATGGCTGTCTACATCTTTTGGAAAGAAGCTGGCCCCTTACCGGCTTTAGGATTTGGTTTGGTAGCCTCGGTAGGAGTCGGCATATTGCTCTGGAGCAACTTGTCTACTACGCTCCAACCCCAGTAACCGCCCAAACAGAAACTTTGCAGTGTCCTAAGCTCTAAGTAACTATTGACCATTCTTCCTAACATGCCACCAGACTCAGATTCGACCAGCGAACAAGGCTGCGTCACACCGTTGACTATGGTAGGACCCAAGAATGGGCAGAACTGTTTTCACACTTACCACTTCACCACAGCGTATGGAGCATATGGCTACCGTTCTAGACTCCCTTCGCAACCAACATCAGACACCCGATGCTATCTATCTCAATTTACCTGAGCGCTACCGTGACCGTGCCCCTTACAATCTCCCAAAGTGGTTGACCGACGACACTCGGGTTACCCTATTGCGCCAGGAGCATGATCTAGGCCCCATCATGAAGCTCTTGCCAGTGCTTGAAGTTGAACAAGAACCCGACACGCTCCTGGTTACCGTTGATGATGATGTTGGGTATCCACCGAATCTGATTTCGGTCTTCCAAGCGGCAGCCCACACAAATCGAGAGGCTGCATTTGGTAGCCGTGGATTTAATTTTACAAACAAGGGGCAACACCTAGATCCAGTCCGCGGACACCTTGTGCCCTGTGACGTATTACAAGGCTACGGCGCCTGCGCTTACCGAAGGCGTCATTTTGACCTTGAACGACTGAATATGAGCATCACCACACAGCCTTACGACTTTCGTTTCAGTGATGATGTCTTGCTCTCGAATCACATCGCTTCCATCGGGGTTCCGCGCTTCACCATTCAATTGGACAGCGCCTTAAAACATATGCCTTGGGGAGACGATGACCCCCAGTCTTTGAAATTTGTCGGTGGCGGCACCCATCGGCGATATGAAGCGATGAGAAAATGGTTCATCAAAGAAAAGGCATGGTTTGCTCAGAGTGCCGACTCGCAGTCGGCCTAGGCTGTGAAGTCGCCCCAACAAGGGGTCGTCTCCCTCCACTGTGCCGTGTCCAACAAAACCGTACGATGACCCAACCAGCAGCCCCCCACATTTTGGCGCAGTAACATCCGCCACGATTTTGTCCCTTTTCCAAAATAATGGCTGATCACTCAACAAAGCGACCTAAATATTGGCGCAATAGACGGCTAAGTCCTTGATATTAGGATGATGAATTGTTGGCCCGGACCATGCATGACGCAGTGCTCAATCACATCCAAGCCAGTCACTGCGGTCTTGCAGTGATGCGCTAACCCCCTCTGCCTTATGGAACCGACTGATTTCTAGTCACCGTGGCAGACAACTCAGGAGACAAGAATTATGTTGTTATCACGACTCCGCACGGAGTGGTTCGGCAATATTCGCGGCGACCTTTTAGCTGGAATGGTCGTTGCCCTCGCATTAATCCCAGAAGCTATCGCCTTTTCAATTATCGCAGGTGTAGACCCTAAGGTTGGCTTGTATGCATCGTTCTGCATCGCCGCCGTCATCTCCATCGTAGGAGGCCGGCCTGGAATGATATCCGCCGCCACCGGAGCCATGGCACTTGTCATGGTAACCTTGGTTAAAGACCACGGCCTCGAATACCTACTCGCCACGACCATTTTGACAGGTGTACTGCAAATTCTTGCCGGCTTTCTCCGGCTCGGTTCTCTTCTTCGTTTTGTATCGCGCTCAGTCATGACCGGATTTGTGAATGCCCTCGCCATTTTAATTTTTATGGCGCAGCTACCAGAGTTTCATGGAGCGGGCTGGGAAATGTATGCCATGGTCGCAGTTGGACTGGGTATCATTTACCTCTTTCCCTATGTTTCAAAATCGATTCCATCACCACTTGTCGCCATCGTTGCCTTAACTGTCTTTAACATGGTCGTTGGGCTCGATATTCGAAGTGTCGGCGATATGGGCGAGCTACCCTCAACTCTACCGCTTTTCCTCATTCCTGATATCCCAGTCACATGGGATGCCTTTTGGATTATATTTCCCTACTCTCTCACGCTCACAGCCGTCGGGCTCCTGGAGTCATTAATGACTGCAGCTATCGTAGACGACATGACGGATACATCAAGCGCTAAAAACCGTGAGTGCGCTGGCCAAGGTGTGGCAAATATCGTTTCCGGTTTATTTGGCGGTATGGCGGGATGCGCAATGATTGGCCAGTCGGTGATCAATGTTAAATCCGGAGGTCGAGGGAGACTATCCACCCTTTTTGCCGGAGCTTTCCTGCTCTTTTTAATTTTGGTGTTGGGGGACTGGGTGAAGCAGATCCCGATGGCTGCTCTTGTGGCGGTTATGATTATGGTTTCGATTGGAACTTTTAATTGGGAGTCACTCAAAAACCTTAAAACTCACCCCAAAGAATCCAGCTTGGTCATGATTATGACCGTAAGCGTCGTGGTCTTTACCCATGATCTAGCGATGGGTGTCTTCATCGGCGTATTGATGAGTGTCTTGTTTTTTGCTCGAAAAGTCTCCCGGCTCTTAGAAATGGAATCATTTCTATCGGATGACAAAAACACACGCGTGTACGAAGTTTATGGTCAGGTGTTTTTCGCTTCGGCTGCTCAATTTGCCGCAGCTTTCGATTTTCGAGAATCAGTGGAGAACATTACCATTGACCTAACGAAGGCTCACTTTTGGGACTATTCCGCGGTGGGGGCCCTCGACAAGGTCGTCATTAAGTTTCGCAGCCAAGGAACTCGCGTAGATCTTCTTGGGCTCAATGAGGCCAGTGCAACCATCGTTGAACGGCTAGGAGTCTATCACAAGCCGGGTGCGCTTGAACTGGCACCCAACCACTAGATTTAAATTGGCGGCCTAGCAGAGCCCTTAACCGGCTAGGCAACGCCTACGCCTTTCGCGTATTTCTTACTTCGATTCAAATGTGCTAACGTCCTACCCTGCAATCGCCACGGGGAGTGAACGACTCTGAATCAATCCGATTATGAAATAACAAAAAAGAGTTGGTACCAAAAACCAGGCTACCGAATCGCGCTGCTTATCGGCGGGTTAACCACTCTTATGCTGACCCTTAAGCTCACAGGTCTTACGGATGATTTAAGCCTCGAAACCATTCGAAGCTACTTGTTAGAGTCTGGTCCATTTGGCGCAGTGGTCTACATTGCAGTCTTTGCGCTTTCCAATCTACTCTCGGTTCCAGGCGTTATCTTTATCGTGGCTGCAATGCTCGTCTACGGGAAATTAATGGGTACACTTTTAGCGATGACCGGCGCGCTCTGCAGCGTTGTACTCAGCTTTGCGGTCATTCGAAAAATAGGCGGTACCCCAGTTGGAGAGTTGAAAGCTAAATGGGCCAGAAAAATGCTACGCTACTTAGACGAATACCCGGTGAGAACGATTTGGCTGCTTAGGACCTTCCTACTTCTTAATCCGCATTTAAACTATATACTTGCTCTATCCCCGGTAAGGTTTCGCTCGTATTTTATAGGTTCCCTATTGGGTCTCATTCTGCCCATTGGGTTCTATGCTGCTGGACTGGAGTTTTTCTTTGGCGAGTATCTAAGGTAACTCAAAAGCCCCACTCTAAAGATGATGGGTCAGTATCGCTCTGTGGTTGGGGCGTATCTTAAGGTCAGCTCGGCTGTCATAAGAAAAAGAACGACGAGAACCAAGGGTTCATCCCTATAGTCTACTCTCCTGCTGCGAATTAATCCAAGACTGATTCCTAAATGCTTAGAGTCACTGACCTAATGGCTAGGTTCCATTCAGCAAAAAAAACTGAGACACGCGATAACCTAGAATGCTTGCCGGGGTGCCTATTCTCCTGCCCAAACTCGCCAAAAGGCGCCCGCATTGTCGTCCCATACTTGCCCACCAGATTCCTCAGGCGTAGCCGTTTGGAGCAAATCCAAGCGTCCATCTCCTGTAACATCCAAGGTGGCAAACCATCGCTCACCGGATGCCCAGCTCATAGCAAAGAAACCATCGGCTAAACCACTGCTCGGCACAGACCATCGATTTGGGGTCGATGAAAACCCCGAACCACTTTGAGGAAAAACCCGCCAAAACGCACCTTGAGAATCCGTAAACACATATCCACCATCTCGCGTTGGGTCTGCCGTCTGAATCAATTCAAGCTGGCCGTCCCCATCTATGTCTTGAGTGCTAAAAGAGCGGTTACCTTGAGTCCAATAGGGAGCAAAAAAGCCATCATCAAGCCCGCTTGAGGGCACTGACCACTGCGCGGGCTCAGTCGCAAAACGACTTCCTTGGTTCCAATAGACTTTCCAATATGCACCCTCTTCATTCGACCATGCATGACCGCCCTCCCTATTGATGTCTGCTGTATGAACTAAATCAACCAAGCCGTCCGAGTCTAAATCCAGAATCGAGAACCAACGCGTTCCATTGAAAGAACCTGTCGCGAAAAATCCATCACTTAAACCACTACCAGGCACGGACCACCGCGTAGGCTCCAAATCAAAACCATTTCCACCATTCCAATATACATTCCAATAGGCACCACCGCCATCAGACCAAACAAATCCATTGTCTCGGTCCGGATCAGCTGTATGTACCAAGTCAGGTAATGCGTCTCCGTTAAGATCGAGGGTCGTAAACCAACGGTTTCCGTATCCATAGGCAAGCGTAAAAAAACCATCGCTTAAGCCACTGGACGGGATTTGCCATCGAGTAAATGAATCCGTAAAGCCGTCCCCTTCATTATAGTAGACCTTCCAATAGCGACCTGCTTCATCAGTGAATGCAAATCCACCTGAAAGCTCTGTGTCAGCGGTTTGAATCAAATCAGGCTTTCCGTCGCCATTAAGGTCTCGGGTACTAAACCACCTTGTATCGTCACCCCAAAAAGTACCAAAAAAACCATCTTCATCGCCGCTTTGCGGAACAGACCACCGAGAAAACTCACCTGCAAAACCGCCGTCTTCTCCCCAGTAAACTTTCCAATAAGGCCCTTGAGCATCAGTCCAAACATAACCCCCGGAACGTGATGAATCAGCTGTATGAATTAGGTCGGATCTTCCATCTCCATTGAGGTCCATCAAAGAAAACCAGCGGGTATCTTGAGACCACCCAATCCAAAAAAATCCATCCTCTAATCCGCTACCAGGAACAGCCCAACGGGAGGAGTCTTCTGCAAATCCATTTGAAGGTTCGACCGTGGTAGAACCACTGTTTCCGTCAGAACCACCGTTTGAACCAGAACCATCGCTTCCGTTTGAGCCATTGCTTGAACCGGACCCATCACTGCCACTGGTGTCATCCCCATCGCCGGAAACATCACCATTATTATCGTTCTGCCCAGGCTCTTCTCCAGGTGCATTTTCTTCAACGGAAGGCGAGGAGCAACCCAACCCGCCAAAACAACCTACGATAAAACAAAGAACAATCAATCGATTCATTTTTATATCAACCCATACTTGTAAGTTCGAATAACGAAGCCCTGTGAAGCTACAAGGCAAACTCAACCGAGGGAACAATATAAATATCAGATTGGTTTCAATTACCAACAACATTCAAAGTGAGTCAGTCCCCAAATTTTTCTCTAATAGCCAATATCTCAACTTGGCATAAACACCCGCACATTGGTGTGGCCGCGCAGCTGTGTACGCTGCACATCGATATGGTCACTGGCTTCACGGCCGTCTCCCAATGCAATGGAAATATGACCATGGGGGCTTACGCCTGTTCTACCCCAGACCACCACACCGTCCGGCGTTAGCCCCTCTTTGCCTTGGAACTCCTTGACCGCACGCAATGTTCCTGGTCCGAAGTCTCCATCAACCGTTACACTGATACCTGCTTTCAAAAGCGCTTCCTGTAACGCACTCACATTGGCGCCTTGGTCACCCATTCCAATGGTCATTAAACCCTTAATGACCGCCTGGAGTGGAATACTAATCCGTTGGTTATTGTTGGGTGCCTGGCTTCTCACGGGATGTCTGGATAGTGCCTTCACCACTTTACCGAGGGCTGTCTCGCGACCGCTCTTCTCAGTCGTAAATGAATGGTCGCTTCCGTTTCGGTCGTAGTTATCCAAACCATCAAAAAGGCGGCTTGCTTCGCTGGCACCTGAAATTTTGCCATCACCGTTGAGATCCGCATGGCGCAGCTTACTTGAAACTGACCCTGAGATAGCAGCCTCACTGCTTGCAGCATCAACTCGTACACCTGCAGTTTTAAACTGCTCTACAAATGCTTCGCGATTCATTGTTTTCATCAAGTCCCCCGATATGTCTTCCTTTCTACCTACCCTGGGTAGGAGCTACGGGCTGACTTATTAAAGAAATAGAAAATAAGCCATTAATAACGGCCACTTAAGCATTCTAACACTAAATGCTTTCCTCCAAAATGGGCCAAAAAAAAGCACCGGGGGTGCCGGTGCTTTTAAGGTTAGAAGTATTCAAGTTGTTAGCTTACTGGAGCGCCTCCAGTGCAGCGTTTGCCGGCGTTAACGTTGCCCAACCCCAATTATATGGACCGGTGAGCGTTGCAGAATCCAGAGAAAGTACAGCTGGAGCGCTGCTGCTCTTCTTATGCCCGATATCAAGATGTAACTTGGTTTGGGTGGGGTACTGAGTGATGTTGAACTTGCGACGGTCATGAGTCGTATTATCAGTTAGATGTGTTTGGACCGACCAGCCTGGGTTGTAATATCGGTTGCTCAGAATTGGGCCCACACATTGCTCCCAGTCTGTTTGCCAAAATGTTTCATCAAGGCATGAAAACTTCTTGCTGTTACCGCTGTTGTAGATTGAAAAGCTGCTATCGCCATCAACTTCGACAACATAATTGTTAGTCCCCTGGCTTTTAATCCAATTGTAATAAGCTACGCCCGTCATGACTGAGTTAACACCAACTCTGCGTGGAGCTTGATAGTAAGGCGCGAGCGGTATTCCCCAAGAATTCCAGAAGTCGAAGTTATGGTCGAACCCAAAGGCATCGGTCAGTGTTTGATAATGACAACCTAATGCGTCTTCTGTGAAATCGGCCAAGCAGTAAAGCGTGCGTGCAGCGGCAGCGGCAATTTGTTCGTCGTCTGAAACATTTTCCAAGATATCATTCAATGTACCGGTATTCCAAAACTCATAGTTTTGAGAAACTCCAGCCCCAAGAGACATATAATCGTCAAGAATATAATTGAGCTTAGAGCGCTCAAAATCATAATTAAGGATTAGCTCACCGATATCATCTTGCATGACCATACGCATATTGACCTCAGCCATATCATCATAATCGATGCCAGTGGCCACGCCGTCGTGATATACGAGTTGGGAAATGTTGGTTACACTGTTGTACGGCTTGGCTGAATAATGCATTGCTGCAAGGTGCTTCTTGTTGACGCTCTCGACAACTTGTTCAAAGTTATCGAATAGGTCCCAAACATCGCTCAGGCTGGTAATAGCACCTGTATCGAAAAAGGGCCCTTCCGAGGTGATGTCGAAAGTGATGCTGAATGTTTGACCCGAAGTGGTAGTGGCCACAATAGAGTCTTCTGAGCTGTTGTAGCTAAAGCTTGCGTTTAAGCTATTGAGAAACCCTTGCGCGCTGGACGCAGAACCACCAGAGCCGCCAAGCTGATTGGCCGAAGCATTGAAATAGTTGTCGGCTGATTGAGCGATGGACACCTGGGTTTCAACGCTTGACGAACGAATGTGCATGACCACTCGCAAATAGGCGCCAAGTCTCACTTGGTCGATGTAGCCGATTCCACACTTTTGCAACCAAAGGTTGGTTCTATCGCTGTTACTAACCCCTGCCTCGACCACATCTTCAACGAGGTCTGTTCGAACCCGAGCATCGCCAGCACCGATATAGGTTGGCCCGAGAGCCTTCGCTGAGAAGATAAAATCAACAGAGTTTTGAGAGCTGGTAATACCGTGGAGAAGTTCTGATGATTCACTGTGACCACCGTCGAACTCGAGCCCTAGAATGTCTTTAATGTTAAATCCGAGGCTACCATTCATGTCGAGCGAGCGACGAAACTCAGCCTCGTGAACATAAGACGACTGCGAGGTAACGTAGCTGGCAAATGAGCTGTAGCTCCATGGCTGCTGAGAAGATTGTACGAATGGAAAAATTTGATTGCCATTGGCATTGTAACGGTCAACACACCGAGCAGAACCGCTGAGATAGGGTCCGACATTGAGCGGATTAAAGCCCCAGTTGATATCGGCTGCGTGCCCGTGAAGAGCTTTCATCGCATTGATATTATGCCAGGAGTGCTTATATTGTTTCTCTTTGTTCACGAGTGCCTCAGTCATTCCATTTTTGGTCTGAATACCGCCTTTTCCTCGGCGAGCATCACGCTGTGCGAGTGCGCTTGTTGTAAACATTAGAACACAAGCTCCAATAATTATTTTCTTAAGTGCCATAGAGTACTTCATAATTTTAGTTCCCAATCTGCAGGGGTTACGCAGATTCATAGTTGGTGGTTAAAGCCGCTTAGGCGGTCTTCATGGTTCCCGATACGGTATTCGCGATGCCAGAAGTCAGTCTGACATCACGTTTTAAATAAAACGCACTCAAGAAGGCTGGACAGATCGGGGCACCGTGGGAGATGCTCATCCACACCAACCCATTGTTTGATTAACTTAATCGATAAAATTGATAGGAACGCCCTGAATAAGGCACCGTCTATAGACTTAGAGGAAACCAATCAGATTGGTTAAGAAACACGGGCAAGAGACCACGGCTTACTTCTCAAAAAGCTTAACAGTTAACTATGACTGGGGGCACAACCCTTCGCTCACGACTTTGACAGCCGATCGCCAATCAGTCTGTCTAAACTAAAGCGCCCCGCTCCCGTCGCCATAAGCATAAGAGATACCGTAGCGTAGAGAAGACCCATCTCCATTTTTTTAAAGGGGTCATCCAGGTGCATCACAAATACAGCCACCAGCATCGTCTGAAGCAAGAAGAAGCCAGACACTCTTGTCATCAGACCCAAGGCTATCAGGATACCCCCAGCGTATTCCGAGAGCCCTGCGGCCCATGCAAAGAACGCCGGTGCAGGGAATCCCATTCCCTCCACTGCCCCAACAAATCCATCGGAAGGTGGCACCTTACCCTGGCCGTGTGCAAGCGCCATGGAGAGGCCAAAAACAAGGCGAGTCATCAAGAGTGACGCATCAGTCAGCAAATCACGCTGAGGTCCCGCACCGAGGATTTTGAGAAGAATTTTTGTCATGACATTGATGTAATGCCTTCAGGCCGATTTTTCAACCGGTACAAAGCCCTCATGCCACTAAGCTTGCTTTAAAAGTCTGCAAGATTCGCCTATCGCCTGCGACTTCTGGATTTAGCGCAGGTAACGGTATCGGGGCGATAAAGGAAACAGTACAAGTGATAAGAGCAGCCGCTATTTAAGCTAGCCCAAAACACCCATCACTTGGTCAGTAATATAAAGCCGGTCTTGTTCGTCTGATTTCCCAGGGCGAATCCCCTGGTGAAACATTTCCGTCAAATGGGCTGCCATATTTGGGCGTTGGGCATTCGCAAATTCCGTCATAGTCATCGAAATGGCCATTTTCGCATCATTGCGAATTTTCTTTTTCCGCTTCTTGTAGCCCCAAAATGATATTAGCTCGGCTTCGTCACCTTCTGAAGTGTGCCCATGTGACCATGCTTAACAACGCGCCGAAACACAAGAACTGGGAGAAACGGGTGAAAAGCCTTAAGGAGTTGCACTGGAGACATTCGGCGCGATGGACTGTGCGGGTGGGCTGCTCTCTTCAACCTCCCATTCGACCTCTACAACCGCCATTTTTTGACCTGGTGCCAACTCTTTTTGACGGCCAAGCGCCAACGCTTCGTCCTTAAATTGCTCATGACCGATTGCCAGGTAGTCCATAAGAGCCTCCACCACTTCTTTTCGGCGAGCCGGCATTGTACGGGCTCGCTTAGCCCGCCAAGCGCCCTGAATCGTTCGGGCGGCCGAATTTGCGCGTACAGAACGAGCAGCCGACTTCGCCAGATGTGCTGCTTTCATTCGCTTGTCTCGCTCTCTTACCTGCCAAGCGTGCTCAATGGTACGAGCGGCATGCTCTTCGTAAGCATGTACCGCCTCTTCGATATAGAGATAAAACTCTTGGAGCTTAATCACCCGTAGCAAGGTCTTCACCACCTCCGATACGCCAGCAATCCGCATCAAAGAACGACGGGCGGGAAGTTCGATATAGGTTACAACATGCGGCATGCGCCGACTTGACTGGGGGTCTCGACCCTCGCTCCACTCCAGCGACTTATTCAAGAGCGTCTGAAAATGGCTGCCAATAGAATGAAGGCGCATAAACGAATTCTGAATCTGGCGCGCCAAGGAAACCGGGTGACCACCCTTGGGAGCAAGTGCGTCAAGCTCAAATTTATAGCCCAGATGATAAGCCGCAATTGCCTCGTCTAGCTTCTTGGTGCCACTCGACCTCGACATAAAAAACGAAATGCCCTCCTTGCTCTTGCGAACCCACTCCTCCAGTGAGTCGATATTGCTCGGAACAAGGCAAGCGCGCTGAATACGTTCGAGAGTGGCCTGCTTCAAATCATTTAAAGAATCTTCTGTTATCGAATCAGAATGAGTGAACTCTGCAATTCTAAAAGTATTAGGTGCTTCCAACCAGCGCTCAGTCCACTCATGGAGGCTGTCTAAACTCGCCCATTCTCCGAGTATGATGGCCTTAATTTCACGCAAGATCTGAGAGCGCCCACTCAACGACGGCGTCTTAAGGTTACTCAGGAGAGGCCTGCATGCAGCGTTAAGTCGGTTGATATCGCGAATACGTGCTTGAATAATATCATCCAGTTCGCTCTGAATGCATTCTTCTTTTCCTAACCTAGGCTTGGCGCTGCGCGATGAGAGTCGGTCCATCACCGGCTGAAGATGCAGTAAGCGAGCAGCAGACTGACTCATAAATGAGTAATTGAGCGTCGTCGGGGCCGCTGAATAATTCTCCATTAAAGTATTTGGGCGAGCACTGGTTAACTCAGTCCTATTGCTGCGCTTCATCGACTCAAGGCCATCATGATTAAGCTGCTGAAGAGTCTGTAGGGTTTCTGCCATAAAGCCTTCTTGAAATGCTGCATGCTCTGCCGGAATGTTTGGCTTGGGAATTGGCGGCACAAATGTCCCGAGGTATGGCGTATCACCCGGAGCCGGCGTCCTCTCACGTGCTACTTTCGGTTGCAAAGCGCGCAGCAACTTCGCCTCAGTGAGCCCATCATCAAACGGGTTTTCACGCCGGTTAAAGAAACTCCAAGCCGCTCTGCCCAAGGCATTCGCGACGGACTTCAAAATATCAGCACCATGCAATGCATCGTAAGCAAGTTCCGCGAAGGCAGTCGAAGTTGGGTCGGCTGCCCTCTGACACAACTCGAAAACTTCTCCCTTATGCTGAGCTTCGAAAGCCTCCCAAAATGCAGGGCGGTCCAAACAGGCATTATACAACATTTTAAGATAGGAAAAGGTGTCGAACCCAACAATCTCAAAGGCCGAAGATACCGCTGTTACTTGAAGACTCTCTCTAAAATAAACCGAAAAAGCTGGAACTATAGGAATCGATTGAGAAGCCGCAAACGATAAGTTGTTCCTATTTAATCCTCGGTATACCTGCGGCACCCACGCAGACTTCCACTCAACCCTCGTACCATTGCTACCCAGTGTTACTTTCTTGGATTCGAAATAACGCGTGTAAACATTTTTACTCTTTGTAAGAATATTGAACTCAATCCCAGCTTCCTTAATGGCCTCAGCAATCGACTCCTTCGCGCTCGTATACTTACTTGCCAAATCTGTACCGACTTGAGTGACTGTCTCGGCCTGGGCAAGGGCCCCATGAATCGTTGCGCGAAGTGATTCAACTGCGTCGTCTCCTATAGGAACCGCGCTAGAACGCGCTCGTTCTTGCAGCGAGTCCAAGGTCTCATTAGCCTGGGTCGAAGCGTTGGATACAGAATCCTCTGCCTTCGTAGCTTTTTCTGCCAAAGAGTCGACCTGCTCAATGGTTGTTTTAGCCATTGTGTGGAGCCGTTCCAGAGTGGATGGCTCGCCCTGCGCTGCCAACACATCAAGACGAAACCTTATGATTCGCTCAAGCTTTTCTATCTCCGCTGGTCGCTCAGGTTTCGTCTGTGGCCCCACTCCCAAGGAAGGTCTCTGAAAAGAAGCAACCATCTTCGGAGGTGACTCAATGCGATGCGTGTAGCCTGCTCCGGGAAGCACATCCAATGCATAGCCTATCTTTCGACGCGCCTCATAACTACCGGGCCGTATACTGGCCAACCCACGGTTCGTAGTTGTTGAGTTCGATAACTCAACGTCACCAATCTTTGCCGTATTGCTTTCGTGTTCTTCAACCTCAAGGTACCGGTGCTCAGGCGTGCTGCCCTCATGTTTATATACATGGTATGTTGAAAAACCGAGGTAAGCTGGTGGTTCCGCTGCGGCTGCCTCCTCACCTGGTTCGCTGGTTGACTCCTTTTTCGGAGCCTTCACATACTTATAGTCGACCGAGTCTTCTTCCACCGTTCCTATTTTGACATTATTCGAGGACACGGAAAAAGTAGCAGAAGCCTTAGATCCGACAACCTTTTCACGCTCAAAACTACCTGCACTAACACCGACCTCTCCCGCAAACCGGCCTGATGTAAGCTTGAAAGATAAATTCCTAGCAGGGATTGCACGGTTACGGATGCTCTCTTTTAACCACGAATGGCTGCTTGGGTCGTTGCCAAGCACCTTGAGCTGATTTTGAAGCCATTCCTTATTGATAGCCTCAAACCCTGTTGCCGTAAGCTTAACGGAATTTAAGAAAGCAATTCTTTCAGCGATGGCAAACGACCAGTGCGATGCCCAATGGTCTTCATGTAAGTAACTTTTGGCACCACGATAATCGAAAAGGTTGAGTGAGCATTTCGCCGAGGACTCGACAAGCAGATCTGGTATGGGCAGTGTTTCCCCAATGGGAACCTGGTTAAGCTGAATACTGGCTTCTGCTTTTGCGGTCAGGAAGACTGAAACATGAAAAGTAAAGCTGATCTCTCGACTGTCGGTGACAGCCATGGTGCCACCAATGCCCAACGCTGCCCCTACTTCGGCGCTTAAATTTGCGAATCCGAAATCATATCCAGCGCGCACCCCAGCCTCAATCATGAGGAAGACCTTAAGCTTACCCATTGCGTCTGGACCTGAATTCCCACCGCAGAGCATGCCAGCAATGCCTTTTAATTTTGCCCGCACATCATCGCCCGTACGAATAGTCAGCACAACCGTTTTGGTATCTCTGTATTCCTTCCATAGTCTTTCACTATTTTGCAGCGACAGAGAAACTGTATCCAAGCGTTCCTGGATAAAGAGCCTAACCTGGTTACGCTCACTTAACGCTATTTCGTGATTAACCCTCTGGTTGGTGAGTTGCTTCAGCTTTGCTCGATGATTCGCTTTAATCGTTCCATGACCTGCTATTTGCCAGTGATTCCTAGCTCTTGCCTGGTTGAGTTTTCCCAGCAGAGCTTCGCCTTTGGCTATTGCAGCTTCGGTCGTTACCCTGAGAGACCGTTCGGGAGAGTTCATAGGCGTGGGGCTTGATTTTAAGCCAGGCGGAATACGGTTGGTTCCCACGAGCAGGCTGTGTGTCGTCTCAAACTGAATCTGGTCGTATAGTAACGTCTCATAGCTAGAGCGCTTAGCAAGGTGTGATGACTTACTCTCATCAAATTGTGATTTAACGTCAGTGAAAGCCTCGGAAGCCTGGTCTCGAAGCTCTTGAGTTGAGGCATTCACTTTATCAAAGGCGTGAATACCCGTAAGCTGCTCAAGTGCATTGAGTTCGAATTCCTCCCTCAGGAGTTGATTGGCTAGGAGGTTTAATTGAGTCCATCCAGTAAGTGACTCCCAACCTTCCCGTAAACTGATGACCAATCCATCAAGCTCGTCTGGCTCGAACGCAGGGTTGAATTCCTTAACCACTTCAATTGCAATTTTGATACGACGGTCTTGCTCCGCAGCCCGTAAGAGTTTCGTCTCTTCAATACCGCCAGAAAAGGCCACTTCCAGAGATTTAATTCTTTCACGTTTAAGAAAATTCTGCTCGGCATCAATCTGGTCTTGTATCTTCTTAAGTAACTGGCGCTCGTGCTTTTGTTCTTGCCGCAACTCTGCGCCGAGTCGTTTTGCCAGAGCCGCGCAGCGGTCACGTTCCTCCTTAAGTGATTTTCTTCTTTCAAGTTGGACCCTGAATTTTTCGAGTTCATCGAGGTCCTCTTGATGTTTTTTGCGCGAAGTCAGCCCTACTTTACCATCACGCCCTTCGAGTTCACCCGTTAAAACCATCAGTAGATCAATCAAGTCGAACATGGGTGTGTGCGCGACACGAATCCACTTTCGGACCCGTAAATCACCAAAGCAATCCTGGTGAGTGCTCAGAAGTTTATTGATCTCGTTCTTTGTCGTTGTTTTCTCACTAAGTAGATCAAGCTGTAAAATTAGGGAGTAAACAGCACCGGGATCAGCGGGGGCCTCCAGTAACCTTAGAGCGTCGGCGAGTACTTTTGAGGATGTATGCCGAGAGCGGAATGTGCGCCCGAGCCAGTTACGGTTAGAACGATAGTAGCTATATGCAGGGCCGTCCGTATGGAACAATGTCCCAGTTCGGTCCGCTTCGATCAGAGCGAGGGCTTGCCGCTTTGCTTCACGTTTATCAATTCCTACGTTCTGAACTTTTTTAGCCTTGGCCATTAATGGAGCGATTTCGTCCAGTAAAAGCCGTGCGTTTTCGTGAGTAGCGGTGATCCGCGCTTTTGCTAGGGGAATCGCCTTCAGAAGCCCCGAAGTGGAATGATGGTTGTCTCGCTCAAAGAAACTGTAGGGATAGAGGTCTTTAATAACTCGGTTTTGTTGAAAAAATTCGTAGAACCTTGATTTCAGGTTTCCAAACTCTTCTGTGCCATCGATTTTTATACTGTTGGTTGTGGCCAGCTCTATCGCTTGTTCGATAGCACGACATTTATCAGGAATATTGGCGACCGCTGGACGGGTCTCGGCTGATTCACGTGAAGGCATGAGAGAGTATCCATAAATACCGCCGGATTTTCAAAGAGAAAATTATAATTTAACTGGCCGGTGAATACCAAAAATCCCGCACCTACCCGAAGCCGTACTTTTCATCGTTTTATGGGCGAAATCTTATCGGTATCCTCAACTTAAGCATCTATTCATTCCCCACTTCTTTCAGCGAAAATTCCAACTGAACTTGCACTTGTCCTTTGGAAATAGGTTTGCCCGGAAAACGAAATCTTCTCAGTGCACTCAACAGACATCCAGACAAATATTCCCCTACCCTATTTTCCGAGATAAGCGCCTCAGTGACTCGGCCGCGTTCATTAAAAGTGATGAGAATACCAACTTTACCCTGGCCCTCAGGATGTTCTCTCAGGCTAAAAGCATAACACCGACGAAGGCTCTCTTGGCGGCGACGAAGTTCCTTGTGAACAATCGCTACCTCAAGTGGTCCTTGTAGAACTTGAATGTCGCTGAACCCAATGGGAGCGGTTTCTGGAAGCGGTGGTGGTGCTGGTGGCGGTGGTCCGGTACGTTCGGCTCGCTGGGAGGGGTGTGATAAAGCGCTGTCTAGGAGCCTACCGTCCCCAAAAATTTCATCGAGCGTTGGGTGTTCTTCTTTTTTGGAACAGCCACCGAACAAAAAGACGACAACGGCGAGGCCTAACATTTTCTTCAAAACCATTCCCCTCCCACGCCTGAATAAAAAAATTAGAGAATGGTTCAGATCCACATTCCCCAGAACTCGACCTTCAATCACCGAGACTCATTTCCCGAGACCACTCTCAATCATTTTTCGGTATGTGCCCGCAAGTTCTTCACGAGAAGCATCCATGACCCAAGAAACAGCAAAGCCTGGTAACCAGCTAACATCAGCAAACACCGTTACATTCAAACGGCAATAAGCAGAATCTTGGGTGGGCTGAAAGCGTACCATTGTATAACTGGGACTCTCACCCTTCCCAATCACCAACGAACCTACACTCCAAGCGGGCTCTCCGGTGAAGCTCCACCGCATGGTTGTGGTCGAGCTGATACCCATTGCCCCCTCGGTATACCGCACCACCAGTGCATTGGGCTTACGTTTCAAAACCGCTACTTCCTTAACCTTATCGATACGCTCAGGGTATTTTTCAATATCAGACACGACACGATACGCATCGGCACAGCCTGCCTTAACAACAAACGACCCAACCAGCCCTGGCAGTCCAGCTATGCCAACAGGATCTTGCACGGTCGAGGAAATCGACTCGACGGTGCCCGGGGTCTTCACTTCTTCAGCAAGTGCTGCCGTAGCGTCTGCTCTGCCCTCTTCTGGGCTGAGCGACATAAGTGTAAAAATAATGACCGCGTTTCGAGAATTGGTAAACATAGATGCCTCACCTCCGATTCGGCATAAAAACTTCCGGAAATTCAGAAAGCTCAGACCAACCCAAATATAGGTTGGTATCCATACTGAGAGAATAAACGGCGGATAAGTAAGGATATCTAAAAGCGTTACTTCTGCCAGGAACTTCTCGCCGAATTGCCCTAGAACTAAAATCAAAATAACAAGGGCGATAGGCCCTATACTCAATTGACGTAAACGAACTGTCGCCATCTTCTTTTGCTTCATCAGGACTCCTAATCGGCCAACTCTTGCCTCCAAGTTTGCCGAAACTCTGGCATCAGGTCAAAAGAGTCAGGCGCCACCCGTCGCCCCAACCAGATTAGATTTCGAAAGACTAAAAGAGAGCGATGGCAAGAACGACTTGTACCGAGCAGAGGCGGTGTCACCTTCCACGCAACCTTAAGTCATATAATGTTGATTGGCCTAGAGTGCCGAGGCATGCCCACATCCCAAGACACTGATTTTATTGGTATCCCCATGTAAATCTGTAAAAAATCCATCTGTGCATGATGACATAAATCATCGTGGCTCATAGGTGATGAGCCGATAAGGCTAAAACGACTAACGCT
>JABJBS010000195.1 GCA_018668695.1 Deltaproteobacteria bacterium | reverse complement strand
TCTCAAAACTCTTCAAGCCTTTTTCAAGCTCGTCACCGATTTTCACAGTCGCTTCTAAGGATGAGGACTTCATGGCGTCGACCGACCGGCGAGGACCACTCACTCTGAGCATCACCGTGCTCGGCTCCACAGTCAGAGCCACACCACCGGCCTCCACTTTCACCGGAATATTACGAAACATACGCTGAATCTGCTCTTCACCAATTTCGATGCTGATAAAAACCTGCTTGGTAATCAGCTTCATTGGGTGAGGCGGATTACGCAGGGCAACCTCAACTTCTAAGTCGCCTTCACGGCCTCTGATGTCGATGTCCCGAGTAGGAATATAATCCAGGCCCATCACACTGGAACGCGGCCCGATGACTTTGACTTCGCGAGGCTCGGTGCGAACCGAAACAATCTCGTAACCGAATGCTGGACGGTGGGGCAAAGAGGCTTCAACCGGAATCGAGCGCTCTACTCTTCTATCCAGGGTTAAATCCCATTCTGTAGGACGAAACGAGACAGCCTGAAGCCCCAAGGGAGCTTGAATATCTCCGGTGGCGACCATGTGACGAATCGTACCTGGCTCAGCTGGCATCTGCGTTAGGTCAACCACCACCGGCTGCATATCCTCCTCGCGAAATGACTGGAATCTTGTCCACGGACCTTTGAGAGTAGCGGATAATGAGGTTGGCGGATGCCCAACCAACATAAACCCATCGGGCGTATTATAGGAGATCGGAAACTGAACTTCGACCGGTGTACTGCTCTCTGCATTCAACATGACAAAGAGAATCGCAGCCACAAGCAGTGACACAAATTTAAGCAGTAGATTGTCTTTGATGACCTGCATCTAACGACCTATCTATCGGACACACAGTGCCCGTTCAATCACGACTCTCTGGCGACGCCTTCTTCTTCAGGTGGCGCACCGAGAAACTGTTGTAAAACCTTTCGCAGCATTGCGGTATCGAGGTCACGGGTAAGATTGCCTCCTTCAACAAAGGAAATCTGACCTCGTTCTTCAGAAACCACAACCGCTACGGCATCGTATTCTTCTGTAGCTCCCATGGCCGCCCGGTGACGGGTACCAATGGCATTATCTATTTTCGCGTTGTGGGTGAGCTGCAAAAATACAGCTGCAGCGCTGATTCGACCTTGCTGAATAATCACCGCACCATCGTGGGTTGGTCCGGGCGGCGTGAACACCTGCATTAAAAGTGGCGTGGAAACATTGGCATCGATTTGAAAGCCGCGGGTTGCGAGCTCTGAGAGATCTGCGCCGCGCTCGATTAATATCAATGCACCCAGGCGCTCTTTGGCCATGGCATCACATGCACGAACAACTTCTTCAATGACCCCGGTATTTTCCTCACCGCCTGAGAACCCAAGAACCGAACGGCGCCCCACCCTAGAGAGTCCGCGCCGGATATCGTTTTGGAAAAGGACAATGACGATGAGCAAAAATGAGCCAATGAAATTCTCGAGAATCCAAGAGAGAGTATTGAGCTTGAGCACCCGAGACGCGAAAAACGCGAAGGCAATAACGCCGAGGCCCATTAAGATTTGTTGGGCCCGAGTTCCTCGAATCAGCAATAAAACCCGGTAGATAAGGTACGCCACTACCAGAATATCCAGCAGAGAACTTAACACTGCGACCACAAGGTCACTATGGGCAAATTGCAATTCCATCATTGTTTCAAGGGGGTACCACGGTTTTTGAGAGTGAATCCAGAAACCTGGTCCTCTCTCAACCGACATCAACCGGCGCCGCTAACCCCAAATCAATTGTAACCGGAAACGCGGAAATAGCCAGTATTTGCAATGATTTTGGGGGCTTGGACTCAAAATGTACCTCTGCCCCTCTAGGCTACACCACAGACGCAAAGAAGCCCGCGTGAAGCCTTTTCTTCAGCTTCACGCGGGCCCTTAAAAGTCATTTGAACCGTTGGATCAGATCTTCTGACTCACTTAGGGAATGTAGTAATCCCCGAGCAAGATAAACATCTCATCTTCAGTGGTCACGCCGCCCCAAACCGGACAAGCATCACAGAGGCCGTCGCCAGCACCCGGTGTTGAATCACAGAAGGAATCGTCGCCATTACACACTTCACCCTGCTGCGGTCCGCCGTAGCAAGCCCGAATGGCCGGTGAGCAGGTGCTCCCAACCGAGAGCGAGTTACGCTTAACCAGATCTGGGTAATTCAAACCATTGTCGAACACACTGCAGAACTTAAATGTACGGTCTTCCCTTGCGGAGCTGTCGTAAACCCGAGGCTCATCGAAATGCATTTGCAGCGGATCATTGTAGATGTAGCTTGTGTAAAACGGCTCATCTTCATTCGGCAGACAACCGTTATCTGGATGGCATGCCGGATCATTTGGCGGATACCAAACTCTAAAGTTCACACCACGGATGTGCGTGTGCGAACCAATATTCATCAAGTGTGAACCTTTCGGTATGGTGTAGGTCGAGCAAATTTCCTGCTCCTGGTAAGGCGGTACGTACATGTCAAAAATTTCGTCAGCCTGGAAAATACCGCGTTGGCGATAGAGCTGCTCGTCTTCTTCCGCAAAATAGATATTAATGTACTGCTCAAGCGTGGTGTCTTGCTCTGTTAGGTTAAACGCGTGGCTATTCCAGATGACCACGCCTTTGATAGGCACCAATCGATAAACACCGTTTTCATAGGTATGGATTTGAACAGGTTCCTGTGAGCCTGAGATACCGACCTGCTTACTGCGTGCATCGGAAGCTCCCCATCCCACGCAAGCCGTAGATGAAACCACATTGGAGGCACACTCACCGCCTGCGCCGCACTCCGCCCCGCCTTCAGAGGCGGACTCGCCTTTGCGAATCGGGTCACATCCGTTGCCAGCAAGGCTCCCACCATGACAAGTCCATGAGCCCCAAGTGCTGTCCGGCCCCACATCGCCCGTGTAGATATCAACGATGCTGTGGTGAGACTGAGGATCTTGCGCCAAGGTATCTGCCTTGTACGCCATACAGGTTTTATCGGAACCGCCTTCACGGCTTGTGCAAGGTCGCCGCGCTGATTCTGGAACCAAATCACTGTTGGTAAAATCGTAGTAAGTTGCAAAGCAAACCTCATCTTCGCTCATCGCTTCAACGAGCCAAGGGCCGGCTCGAAGCTGAATACCTTCCCCAGCTTCTGGTGGAGCAAGAGGTGGAAGCTTGTTGGGCGTGGCTTGGGCAGGTAGTCCGCAATCAAGTAGATTCTGAGTACCGGCCACGATGCCTTCCTTACTGGCACCGCCGCGAATCCAGAGCCGCAGGGCTTCGAGTTCATCAGCACTCAATGAGTCGTAGCCCGGTGGCGGCATCACTGTGCCAGCGGATTGAGGCAACTCTTCACCCGTTATACCCACCTGCATCTTCTTAAAAAACATACTCGCGTCTTGGTCGCCGGGGAAAATCCGGTGTGTGTAATTCTTCATCGTAGCTACAGAGTCTTGGTAGACGAGGTTCTCCCAGGCTACGTCTGGTCGTAAGTCCAACCCACCTTCTGTGATGGTATCGTTATGGCAACCGACACAATTGTGCCGAACGAAAATTGTTTTCTGAATGGCTTCCCATGTGCTGGTAGCAGCCAAATCTTCGCAGCTTAGCTGAGCTTCTTCGCCGCCGCCATTGCCACCTTCTCCAGTTGTTTCTTCATCACCATTACAGCCTCCCAGTACAAGCGAGACACCGCCAACGAGCAGTGCGACTTTCCAACCAAACGATTTCATTTTTATTTCCCCAGTTGATTCAATGAGCCAATCCTCACACGGTAATAAAACACGAATAATGTTGAGCCTCGATGAAGTTAACACCTAATTAAGTGACCCTTTTCACTAAAACATCATGAATGTACACACACATTGTAAGCCAATGTAGGCCTGTTGCTTACCATCGCATTTGCCGTTTCACGGGCTTCATGCTTTACCGAAACCTCATGAGGCTTGAAGGTTACGTATGAACTCAATCGTCCACATCTCAGACCTGCATTTTGGTCAACCCTTCGTCACTGAAATTGGCGACGCGGTTCTGCAGTTTCTCGAAGACACCCCTCACGATGCAGTTGTGTGCTCTGGCGATATCGTTCAATTTGCAGAATTCAAGTCCTCCTGGGAGGCTGCCAGGCAGTTCTTCGCCCAAGTGGCCGCTCCCCTCATGATTGTACCAGGCAATCACGACGTGGTGCGATTTTTCCCAGTGCGCCGCTGGATAAAGCCCATGAATCGTTATTTTGAGTATATTAACGATGCTCGGGATATGAATCTTCGCCTTCCGGGCGTGGACCTTGTTGGCCTGGGAACGATGCGCGCCTGGAGTATTGAGCTAGGCTACATTACGAAGCAGCAGCTC
>JABJBS010000194.1 GCA_018668695.1 Deltaproteobacteria bacterium | reverse complement strand
GGTGTACTGCGACACAACGTCGACGTACTCAAAAAGAACGGCGAGAATCTCGACAGCCAGCGAAACCATATGCGTAAGCTCTTGAACCGCCCCATATCCTCGCGAGAGTTCAAAAGACTTGAGAGTCATATCAATAAGCTCGTGTCTCACTTTGAACGTCACACAAAGGATGTAGAGAAATTCAATGAATCGGCGCAGGGCTTGGTCGGCTTCATGGACTCCCTGCGTGACAACAAAGAGGCCGCACAGGCGGAGCGGCGCTACGTCACCGATACCAAGGCTAAGCTTATCGCGGCCCTCGATGTGGCAATTGACAGTGAGTTCGATGGCTCCAAGCTTCAAACCGCCTTTGCAAAGGCGCGAGATACGGTGGGAGACGGCATCTTAGACGAACGAGGATTCACGCGTAACTTAGAAGTCCTCCAGCACAATCTGAGCAATGTAGAAGACTCCCTCCACAACGTCCGTTCTTATGCGCAAATGCTCAAAGCGGATGTTGAAAAAGCAGACCACAAAGGCTGGGTCGATGCCCGAAAAGAAAACATCCAAGAGGTTCAAAGCCAGCTTAAACAATTCAATGACCTCAAGGCCAATTATGAGTTAGACCTCTCGGGTTTTCTCAAAGAGCTCAGCACCTTGGAGAAAAGCGTCTCGAACGCTCCAGTCTCTGAGACCAAGAAGAACCTCCATGAGCGGCTGCAGAGCCTTCCACGTCTCTTAGATGTAAAGAATCCATTAGCAGAGCAGGATTTGACTTCACTATCCACCGACCTCAAAGAGGAATCATCCCAAATTAAGAATGAGTTCAACCAGCTGAGTCGGTCCATTCGAATTATTCAGAAAAAAGTCGGTGCCCTTGAGAACGAGATAAGCGGTGTAACAAGTGAGCGCGATATCGAGGCGGTCCGTGAAAAGCTCGGCACACTCAGCTCACTTATCAAACGCCACAACAGTGATGCTCGGACCCAGCTACGCCTTGCCGATCGGGTCTTAGACAAGCTCACCGGACCTACGTTGTCGCGTGATACGACGTTTGTTGTTCCTAAGCTCTCAAAAAATGGGAAGACACTACTCGACCATATTTCACGAGGCAAAGATCCGTTCTTCGGCACCATGAACATCTCTAAACTTTCCTACAGCAGTGGTCGTAAGATCACATTTACCACCGACGACCGAATCGCGGTGTGGGATTCACTTCTCAAAAAAGATGCCAGTATCGACATCAATAAACCAAACCGAAGCGGCAACACCATGATTCATCAGATCATCATGAGTGCGGGAATGGATGAAAGTGACAAAGTCAGAATGGTCGAGTACCTGGGTTCGAAGGGTGCAGATCTAAATATAAAGAGCCGTGATGGTCTTCAGCCAGTCGAACTCGCTCTTCGACTCTCTGTTAAACAGCCAGAACTCGTGGAGACGCTGCGTGACCTCGGTGCACAGATAAGTCTTAAAGAGCAAATCCCCATTTTCGCTCACCTCATCGGTGCAGGTGGTGAAGTATCACTTAAAAAAGGTGGCAAGGTTCAACGAGTTGCTCTGGAAGGTCTCTCGCCAAACGTTGCAGCGTTCGGCCTGGATCCAGCATTCGTGGAGTCTCTCGATGAGCTACAGAGTAGAACCGATGGCCCAATCAACTCTATCTATCAACGGATGGAACGTGGCTGGGTCAACACGATGAGCTACGAAAAGTTTATCGGGCGCGTACGCGATGCCAAAATAGGAATTGATACAAAAGGCGGTGTCCCGGAGGTACTCAGTACCGGATGGGACCACCCCAGTGGTCATGCCATCTCGTTCGTTTTCAACCACGAACCAGATGGCTATTATTTTTACGCCTGCAATACAGGTGATGCCAAAGATCCTGACCGAAGCATTGTGAAATACAAAGTGTCAGACTTCGATAACTTCCTAAGCTTTCTCAAGACTTCGAGTCGCAACGCTGATCACACCCGCTCTCTCTATGTAGGACAACCTGAACGATTAGGTCTGGACCGGGTCCCTGAAAAGGACCAGCTTCCGGCATCCATCGATAAGTCATCACAGAAAATTGGTAACTGCACGGTCGCCTCTAGAAAGGCAGCCCTCTTGGCAATGATGTGGAGTGAAGGCCGAGACTTCTCGATTCCTCCACAAGAGCTTAAGTCGGCTTACAAAGAGGTCACCACGGAGCTTCGAGAGCGAGGTATTCGGGGAGCCATCTCAAGTGGACATATGGACCTAATGGGCAAGTCCTTGGTCAAGATGCTGACCAAGTTTGATAGGCCCGCGTGCCAGGACTACGCCTTTGAGCTAGCCAGCGCCATGGTACGAAAGTCCGCAGGTCAAAAAGCTGCGCCTTCCGGCGGTAAGCCAGAGTCGGCCCCACCCGCTGATTCAACAGAGTATCTAAATACCCTAGGACGCGCGGTCCAGATTGGAGAATTGAACCTCCAGCAGCGTTCGTCTAATGGTCAGACCCTGGCAGAGCATGCACGCTCAGAAGGCAATCTCAAAGCGGCCAATATCTTAGACCAACTCGCAAAGGCCGCGTAGAAGATCCGCTTGATAGCGAGCCCATGGCGATAGACCTGGCCAACGGTTGTCCGCTATGGCCCCAGATTCTACGTAGGTTCCACCTCTTTTAATATGAGCCACCCGAATGCGGCAGCCACAAGTTCCTTCGCAGTCATTTCTTTGAGCTTGCTCAGGGTTTTTGACTGAATGCTGAGTCTAGAGAACCACCCTCAAAGAGGGTCGGTTCTTTCCCGGTGCTGGCATAGATGTAGAGAGCCGTATTAAACACCATATGGGCAACATTGAAAACTAAGACAACCGCAAGTATCGCGATAAACGAAAGACTGAGAACGATGGGAGCGACCTGCTCATTGGGAAAAGTGAAGCAAAGGCCGAGAGCTAATGCCAGAATTGAGAAAATAACGAAACCTTGAACCAAGGCAAGCCCAAGTGACCGAACAATCGATTCACCCCAGGTGCTTTTTAGTACTTCGGCCGAGCGTCGTAAGGCATCGGTAGGGCTTACATCCTCATAAACCAAGACAGGAATAACAAAGATAGTTACCACAGACCAAACCATACCCAATATTGACCTCACCATTCGAATCACAACTTGGCCTACCCTTCCAAACCTTTCGGCAATAGCTTCAATCAAGAAGAGCAACACGCCCACAGTTGCCGCAATGATGCTCCACTGAAAAATAAGAGGTGATTTTCTAATCCCATATTGAAAACTCTCCACGAAGGTAGCATCTCCACCTTCGAATCGAGTCTTAGTGGTATAGACGACACAGACATTGCAAAACGAGGCGATGAACGAGAGTCCTAGGTAGAGCACAAAAAGAAAAGCGATATGGATGAAACCAACACCTTCCATGACGATGTCTCCACTGGTTATCAGCTGCAATGCCCCGCCAGGAACCAGTATTGCGCCGCAGTAAAGGATAGCGGCAATGGTTCCGATTAGGGGGAAAATAACCATCTCTTTATCTTTACCGATAATAGAAAAGGTAAGCTTGGTAAGCACCCAGCTTCGGCTTAATGCGCCCATGTTCAATCTTTCTGCGGAGAGTTATCTAAGTGGAAGATAGCATAGCTACGTAGATGTTCAAAGCGAACAAAGCAGTCCTCAGGCTCTAGGGCGTAGCTGTTAAACCGTTATGCAGAAACCTTGTTCACGTTAACTCACTAACTCCGGTTTTCCTCCGTCCAAGATAGCCTACGCCTCATTTTATCTATATCTCTTCCCACTATCGAATCGATGTATTAAGCGCCGAGAGCCCTAATCTCCTCCTTCTCTATGGCACTCATTGCTTTAAGGCCTAACCAGCGTTACGGCCGACCAATAAATTTCATTTTTTTTTGGAGAGACGCTACGAAAACGGTATGTTGCAACTCACGACGGGGCCCATAGAGGCCCTGTTGACCACCCAAAGTAAAGGCTGTGTCATGACGATGGACCGTAGAGTAACGAAGCTAGAACACCAAACACTGCTCATTACAGCTCAGTTGGCCCAGCAGCGTGATACCAACAAGCGACTCCTAGGGATGATTGCACACAACATGTTGGCAGTCGTTCGGCTGGAGTTGGCGACTTGGACCGACCAAATTACCCTCGTCGCTCTTGAGGTCAAACGCGATGTAACCGGCAGCGGAACTGCAAAAATCGTTGTTAACATCGCGGCTACGGCTGCAATGCTCGCGGGGAATGTCCTAACTGCTGGCGGAATGACTGCTCTTGGAGCCGTCATCGTGGGTACAGCGAATGTGCTAACCGCCGCAGCGGATGAGGACCCTGTTGCTCTCTTATCTGCCTCTGCAACACTCGGGATTTCGTCGTCCAGACTCCACCAGGGAGGCATGAAAACAATGGGACGCGCCTCTCACGACCCAGACGACGATACACAGTCAGCGAAAGACCAAGCAGCGAGAGAGAGTCAAGAAGACGAGATTTTGGCAGTATCTGCCGAGGGAGCCAATATCGCCAAGGCGATCATTAAAAAGTTGGCTACCAAAGAGGAAGAAGATGAGGGCTACCAATTAAAGCGAAAAACAACCGCATGGATACCTCATGGAGCAGGTGGCACCAACGCAATCACCTACGATGTACAAAAAGCCATCGTAGAGTTCTACTATGAGGCAATGGGTACCCTAGAAACTGAAATTACCGCATATGCCCGCACCGGGTTGTTACCCCCCAACTCTCTCCTCGAGAAACTAAGCATTTTCGAGGGCATGAAAAATAATGGTGATACAGACACAATCTCTCAGCTCCACCCTCTAACAAAGCATGTGGTGGCAGGAGCGTTGAAATCACTGGCGGTATCGGGAGGAACGAAATACTCCTCGACCGCAGGTAACACCTTCACCAGAAGTTCTACTACCAATAAGGCCAAGGCACAGGTTAAAACTAGCTTTAAAATCATGCTCGACGAAATCAAAACCGGAAAAATGAGCACGGCCAAAATTATCTTGGATAAAGTGAAAACGCGCTAGTCAAACCCCCTATCCCTAGGCCATCCAGACTCGCACCACTGCATCCGCCGTTGTAGGAATTGTGTTTACCGTTTCAATATTTAAATCCACCGGCGTCAGCCACACATCCGTTCCTCGCTGCACTGAAGCTCATACCTTACACACACTTCATCCAAGTTATACTTTTAAGGGTATCAGAAACGGTTCCGTACATGGGAGTTCGTCGATGGCCAGACCCCAGTAAATGCTGGCACTCTACCCGTATTCTATCGAAAAAGATTCAACTGCCCGTAAGGCTAAATAAGGTCTTTTAATGTATCCTCAGCAGACAAACCAGTTCTAAGTTAAGGCAGCGTCAGGGCGTCACAACGTTAAAGTTGCCGTCAGGCTTTTTAAGCATGGCCAAAAAACGCAGCAGGTCTATTTTACTGCCCTCAACTTGAAACTCATCCCCAAATAAATCTGTGCCTTCGGCTTTCTTCGTAATCACCTCTAGAAACAAAGTTCGGCTGATCTGGATGGACGCATTAGCACCCTCCACAGGCCTATTCTTCGCATAATGAAACACTCCATTACGAATACGGAAAACAAAATTCTCATCCGTATCGGTAAGAGTAAAATTGAAAACGTAATTTGCGCCTGCTGCAGCATCTCCGTTCAAGTTAACCGAAATAGCATCCATAAAATACTCACTGGGAGCCTCTTGAAGAATACCCGCCATCAAAGACGGGTCTAATTGCTCATCCGGTTTACCCTCGCGTAACTCTTTTGCCGCCGACAGGTAAACATCACGCCACGGACCAGACTCCGCCTGATAACCAAGCTGGTCATAAGTTTTCGCCAAGAGTTCCTTAGCCGAAACATTGGCGGGCTCAGCAAATACCAGTTTATTTAAAATTTCAGCCACCCACCGATAATCTCCCTTATCAAAGTCCGCCTGAGCCGCCGCCAGCAACTTGTCTGCGCCGCCCATCAGCTTTACATAACGTTTCGCAGAATCGGATGCAGGCAAAGGGTTTAAGTTCGCCGGATTCGCATCGTACCAACCCATGTAATTTTGATAAACCGCTTTACTGTTGTGCTTGACGGTACCGTAATAACCACGATTATAAAATTGTTGACTCAACACTTCGGGAACATTCATACGCTCTGCAATCTCTGCCCCGTTGTAGCCTTCGTTAATCATCCGCACACTTTGGTCGTGAATATACTTGTAGTTATCCGCCTGATGCTCCAGGAATAGGTCAATATCTTCACGACCCCACATGGGCCAATGGTGACTGGCAAAGTAGACTTCGGTCTCTGGAAAAAGCCCGCGAACCTCGTGAATATAACCGCTCCACTTCAGGGCATCACGTACCTTCGCACCCCGCAAGGTATAAAGATTGTGCATGTTGCGTGAAACCAGCTCCGCCCCGCAAAACGCTTTTTTCTCTGGCAGGTAAAAAGTCAACTCTGCTGGAGCTTCTGACTCTGGCGCGAATTGAAACACAAACTTCAAACCATCTATTTCAAGCGTTTGTGGTGTTTGGTCGATAATTTCGGTTGGCTCAAGAAACGTAAAAGTTCCATACGCCGGTGACTTACCCAAACCCGAACCCACATGTCCCCGCTTACTGCGGCTCAGATGCTTGCCATACATCATGGTTGCCCTGCGTCCCATAGCAAGACCCACCAAGATATTTTCGCTGGTGGCTTCTTCAGTAAAGCCATGAGGTGCAATGATACGTACACCATCGGCTTGGGCTTGCTCCGAAGAGATAACACCCAACACACCACCAAAATGATCTATATGACTGTGGGTATAGATAATTGCCTTGATTGGTTTCTTTCCATCTTCGTTATCCAGATGCTTCCTAGCCAAATCCATGGCCGCCTTGGCTGTTTCCGTCGCTGTGAGCGTGTCGACAATAATCCAACCGGTCTTACCCTCGATGATGGTTAGATTTGAAAGGTCGTATCCACGAACCTGATAAATTCCATCGGTGACTTTAAAGAGGCCGTGAATATTGTTGAGGGTTGCTTGGCGCCACAGACTTGGGTTTACGCTGCCCGGAGCCTTCCCATTAATAAAATCATATTGGCCTAAGTCCCAAACAACCTTGCCAAGCGAATCTTTCACGATAACTTGCTCAGAACGCGCAACCAGGCCTCGGTTCGCATCTTGAAAGTCGTCCTGGTCTTCGAGATTTAGTTTTTGTTCAACTTGCGCTTGAAATTGGAGCGTATGTTTCGTTGGCGCTGTATGACCATCGTCATCGGCGCCGACTTCTTTCTGAAGTGACGTCTCTGAACAGGAAGATAAGAGACCGCTGCCCAATAAGCTGACGACGATAAGATTAATAACCTGACGCATGAACTTGGACCGACCTTCCTCTTGGAGCATTTCGTAAAACAGTCCTATCATACAACCTTTGAGGATCTAGCCTACGATTTTTTTCCAGCAGCGGCGCAGTGGCTGGGCCCCTTTATCATTTTTGAGAGCAAATCTGGTTTGGTGAGCTACCGCTTAGCTAAAATGAGTCGACGGTAGAAGTAGATACCATAAAATATCGTTTTGAGCGGCATCATTGAACGAAATAGACCGACCTGAGACCTATGCTTTATCCTGCTAAAAAGTCTTTTTCTATTCGAGTACCGGAACAAATCCAAGAAGGGTTGTTGGATATTTATCCGTCATCACTAAGAAACCAAGCTCGTCCAAACGAGCGATTCCTTACCATTTAGGGCGTGCTAGATATAACTTCAATACATGTGATCTGTATAGCCAAAGCATACGTCCGGTCGGCTTTCTTAAAAAATGCAAGCGCTATTTCATTACGAACAGAGCCATCCTCAGCCACCACTTGTTACGCCCCTCCCGCGAAGGGGAAAACGCCTGATTTACGTTTGTCGGGAGGAGTAGCCGTTTCGACAGGTGGATGCGCGGCGATACTGAGCTGCTCACCGCTCAGAAAAAAACCGGCCTGGTGTCCTTTTTCGATGAGCGTTGTGCGGCATGTCACAACGGGCCGATGTTTAGCAACTACGAACTGAGGATATTCTATCTAACATTTTCGTTGCCATTTTAACGTCATTCGCTGACTTCGAAAAAAGAGCTATATCGGGACTCGTGTCGATGCAATCAGCTAGGGGCTTAGCTGAAATGAAGAGAAATCAAATCCAAACCGGCAGTCATCAGACTGGAGCCTGTTGGGCTCTATTAAAGATCTGGACAATGCTGAAACAAGAAAGGCCCGAGTATATCAGATACACCCGAGCCCTGTTTTTTTATTGAAAGGATTGAGATCCGCTTAAGCTACTGCAGGTTCCTCGATATGTCCCTTAAGGAAGTCCTCAAGGCCCGCACCTGTTTCATCAGGGAATCCATAACCAGACTTCACGATTTCACCGTCCTTATAGAGGATGAACATTGGGCTGCTGGTTACACCGTTTTCACCGGCGATATCGTTAAGGTCAGCGTAGGCAGTGTCATGGGGATTCCACCAAAGCTTCTTCACGTCCATGGCGTCGCCATACTTCTCAGCAACTGCAGGAACTGAACCGAGCTGCTCAAGAAGCATACAGTGAGCGCAGTACGTAAGACCGTACTTCACCAATACCGGCTTATCGTAAGATGCTTCGATAACCGTCTCGTTGAATTCTGCGCGGGTATCAATGGTGTGATTCGCGTTGAACTCTGTGCTGTTGATGGTCATCATCGCACGTGCGTCGTAGGGGTAGAATGCTTCGCCACCAGCAGCTGCGCGATTCTCAATCGACTTCTCGATGATACGAAGCTTCTGGATAAATTTCCAAGACTGCATGCGG
>JABJBS010000193.1 GCA_018668695.1 Deltaproteobacteria bacterium | reverse complement strand
TAGGCGCAAGATGTCCACCTTCAGCTGGAAAACAAGAATTCCTCTAATTACCTGACCGCAGACCACTTCAACCAACCGGTCACCTCATTAAATCAAGTTGCATCAACCTCCCCATGCGCCTTACGATTTAGCTGGAGCCTATCCATCGGCGAGGGTTGTTTTGTCCTATTTTGAAAACAAGTATTCACAGTTGTATTTTACCCTGATTGCCCTCCTGCTTTTCGCGGGATGCTCGGCAGATCAGGGGTCGTTCCAGATCGATTCTGTATCCCCCCAAACTCATAGCATCGCAGGCGTCGACTCCGACGGCGATGGCATAGATGACGATGACGAAGGGGCCTGGGATAATGATGGCGATTTGATTCCCAACTACCTAGACGAGGACGATGATAACGATTCGATTCCAACATCCGTTGAATATGCGGCCAGCATCGCTGCTGGGGTGGTCAACGCCGACTCGGATGCCATTCCAAACTGGTTCGATATTGACTCTGATGGCGACGGCCTCTTCGACGGTGACGAGGGCACGGAAGACTTAGACAATGACGGCCTTCCCGACTTCATTGACTCAGACGATGACGGTGATCAGATCTCTACACTTGATGAACGAAACGATGCGGCGGTGCTCGATATCTCCGGAGTAGCCAACAGCAACGACATAGACAATGACTCCCTCCTTAACTGGCATGACAATGACGCCGATGGCGATAACGTTCGGGACCAAGTAGAGGGCCGAGACAATACCGACGGTGATTCCTTTTATGATTACCTCGACACCGATGATGACAACGACGGAATCCCCACGATCACTGAGCTGGCGGACGCTGCTCCACTGGTAGACAGTGACCTAGACCAAATTGAAAACTGGAGAGATACCGACAGCGATGGCGATGGTATCTCCGACGAAGTCGAAGCCGGTCTAGATGGAGACAACGACAACATACCAGACTATTTAGATACCGATGACGATAACGATGGCATTCCCACCCTCACAGAACTTATCGCCGCCTCGCAATTCAGCGCCGACATGGATAACGACAACCTACCCAACTGGCGTGACGAAGACTCCGATGGAGACACGGCCCTTGATATAGACGAAGGTGAAAACGACTTCGATTCGGACACCAGACCAAACTACTTAGACACCGACGACGACAACGATTCGATTTCAACCGCTCAAGAGGTTTTATACGCAAACGGCAACAGTGATGTAGACAACGATAACCAACCCAACTGGGCCGATACAGATGCCGATGGAGATGGGATCGATGATGCAACTGAAGGCGTTGCAGATCGCAACGGTAACAGCATTGTAGCTTTCCTGGACCCTGATGAAGCCGTTAACCCCGGCGCAGACACAGACGGAGACACACTTTTCGATGGGGACGAAATCGCCTTAGGGACCAATACACTCCTCTCAGACTCCGACCAAGATGGGATCAGTGACGCAGTAGAAACCAATGGCGGATTATCCATTGATACAGACGAAGATGGAATATTAGACGCTCTGGACCCCGACAGCGACGACGATGGGATCTCGGACTTACAAGAAGGAACCATCGACCTCTTAAGCGACGGTACGGGTGCCTGGCGTTCGAGCGATGACGATGGCGATGGAATTGCTACAGCCACAGAGCATCAACGTGACGGTGATATCTTTGGTCACGACGTGGACCAAGATGGTATCCCCAATTACCTCGATACAGATTCAGACGGCGATGGTGAGAACGATCAAGATGAAGGACTGAGCGATGGCGATGACGACGGTATACCAGACTATCTAGATGGCACTCATGAAGACGACTCGTTAGATACTGACGGTGACGGCATCGCAAACGACGAAGAGATACAAAATCTAACGAACCCGCTCCAGACGGATACAGATTCAGATGGTCTTAGCGATAGCGAAGAAGGAACTGCCGATACCGATAACGATGGTACCATAGATGCACTCGATACCGACTCAGATAACGATGGCATACCTGACAGCGTTGAGGGAGCCAGCGATCTCGATGGAGATAGCCTAGCCAATTATCGAGACACCGATGACGACGGCGATGGTATCCCATCTGCGGAAGAACATAGCGCCCTCGCCCTACTCGCCGATGCCGATGGTGACGGACTCATTAATGCCTACGACCTGGACAGCGACAACGACGGAACCGACGATGCAACAGAGCTTCTAGCCGACCAAGATCTCGATGGAGTCCCCAACTACATTGATCCCAACGACGCCGATACTCCCGATAGCGATGCCGATGGCGATGGAATTCCCAATGCTGAGGAGTCAATTCTTGGTACCTACGCTTACGCCATCGATACGGATCAAGACGGCATCTCGGACAGTATTGAAACCCAAGGCGGTGAAACCCCCCGAGACAGTGACAACGATGGAGATATCGATGCTCTCGATACCGACAGCGACAACGATGGAATCCACGATCAGATCGAGTCCAGCACCATTGATAGCGACGAAGATGGCACACCCAACTACCGCGACACCGATGATGATCAAGACGGCATCCCCACTGCCATAGAATACGCATTTAGCCTTCGCTTTGGAGCAGACATCGATGGAGATGGTCGAGACAATCACCTCGACACCGATTCAGATGGTGACACCGTTTCCGATGAAGTGGAATCCTACCAGGATGTGGATGGGGATAGTATTGTCGACTTCCTAGACTCCGATGACACCAATGGCAGTCAGGCCGACCAGGATGTAGATGGGCTTAGCAGTGCTCATGAATATCGGCTGGGTAGTATGCCAACAAACCCCGACTCAGACGGCGATGGTATCAATGACGGGACCGAAGTTGGAACCGACCTAATGAACCCGCAAGATACCGACGGAGACAACACGCCCAACGTTTTCGATACCGATGATGATAACGACTCTATCCCCACTTCAGACGAATATCAGATGGGGCAAAGTATAGGTTCAGATGATCCCGACGAAGACGGATTGGTCAGCTGGCTAGATCTAGATTCTGACGGAGATGGTATCCCGGATAGTGATGAAGCGACTCTAGACGAAGATGGAGATGGACTGGCCGATTATCTAGATGATGACCGTGACAACGACGGCATAGGAGACACAGAGGACAACTGCCCTGATGTGTCCAACAGCGATCAAGGGGACTACGACGGAGATAGCCTTGGCGATGCTTGCGACCCGCCTGAATCAGCATGCTCGGATGGACTCGATAACGATTCTGATGGCGTCTTGGATTGCGACGACGAAGATTGTTTCGGTGACCCTGTTTGTGCAAACCCCAGACTGGGGGAAGGTTATGAAAGTCTAGGCAGCTCGTGCGCCAGCACCGATGGTAGCCAAGTGCTTTGGTTTGTCCTAATTTTTGGTCTTCTTGCGCTGCAGCGAAAACGCATTAACCATACGCTCATCGGCGCTTTGCTCATCGGCCTAGCTTTCTCAAGCTTTCAAGAACAAGCCTACGCACAATCTGACAGCATTGATTTGGACCCGTTCTCTCAGCTACCGGCCAACAGCGCCAACATTGGGAATGTAGCAACCAGTTCAACTGTTCCTAATTTGAGACTGGTTATTGGAGTAAGTCTTAAATATTCGGACAAGCCGCTAACCATTGGTTTAAGCGATGGCAGTGCCGGTGATGCAAACCCGAGAGTTCCCGAGCTTACCCGTGTTATTGGGTCGCAACTCAAATTAGATTTCTCAATCACTCTCGGTATATTGGACTGGGTTGACATTGGCGTCTCCATTCCGACCATCAACAACCTTGATGTAAATGGTTCAAGCTTAGGACGAACCCAAACAGAATTAGGTGGGTATGGCTTAGGCGATATCAAACTGGCTCTACGTACACGTCTACACCCTGAAAAGGCACTCGGAGATTTTGGGCTTGCGGCCTTGGTGGTGGCTCACCTACCAACCGGAAACCCCACAGGTTTAAGAGGTGAAGGCGAAGCTGTCATCAACCTTCCTCGAAACCCCGATGCCACACCTCAGACCCAAAGCAGTTTTCGTGTAGAGCCACGGATTGTGGCCGATGTGGTTATGGAAGGAGCTCGGTTTGCGGTTAACCTTGGATACCAAATACGCCCCACCGTTCAGATGTTTGATGCTCTTGCCAGCAATACTTTCACTTATGGATTAGCACTCGAGTCCCCAGTTTGGGATGCGTGGCAGTTAGCAGCAACCCTAAACGGAGCGATGGCCACCAAAGATTCCATCAACCCAAACGACACTGAAAATCCTTTAGAAGGCCACAATACCTCAGGCACCGACATCGCCCTGCTCGTTTCTCATACCGGTGAGTCCGGTATCCAGTACACTTTGTCAGCCCAATCCAGCCTAAGCGATGGACCTGGTTCCTCTGGACTTCGAGTTGCCGCCGGCCTTCGCTACGACTTCGACATGATTGACCCAGACAACATTGATACCGACGGAGACGGACTGAGAGATGGCTTGGACCACTGCCCTGGCGTTCCAGAAGATGCCGACGGGTTTGCGGACGACGATGGCTGTCCAGAACTCGACAACGATATGGACGGGATCGCCGACACAGAGGATAAATGCCCCGACCTCTCCGAGGATCTAGACGGGTTCGAGGACACCGACGGTTGTAACGACCCGGACAACGACAACGATCTCATTCCCGATGTTAAAGACGAGTGTCCCGGGCAAGCGGAAGATAGAGATGGATTTGATGATTCCGATGGCTGCCCTGAAGTCGACAACGACTATGACGGCGTTTTAGATGCCGATGACAAGTGCCCTATGGAAGCCGAAGATATGGACGGGTTTGAAGACAGTGACGGCTGCCCTGAACTCGATAACGATAAAGATGGGACACTCGACACCGATGACTCCTGCCCATCAGACCCTAAGAATCAGTGTATCGCGGCCCGTCAAGGAGACTTCATTCGATTCCACGGAAAGATTCTCTTCGAGCTCGGGAAGGCGAAGCTCTTATCCCAATCACTCGGGATTATTGAAGCCGTGATCGAGGTCCTACGCAACTCAGACGACATTCGTCTGGTTGAAATCCGAGGCCATACCGATAGCTCCGGCGATGCGGAATACAACCGTTCGCTTTCGCAATCGCGTGCTGAATCAGTCATGAAATACATGATTGGGGCCGGTATTTCGGCCAAACGATTACGAGCTGTAGGTTACGGTGAAGAGAAGTCATTACGTTCCAATGACACTGAGACTGGCCGCGCCGTAAACCGCCGCGTCGAATTTCAGATTATTCGGTTGGATTGACGGAGGCATTGGTGAACTTTCTTTTCTTTACACTCATCACGGCCTCCATCGCCACCACGCAGCCCGCGGGTTTGTTTCTGGGTGATTTGGCTCCTCCTGTAGGAGGCGTTAATTCAAACGGCCAAGAAGAAAATATCGCATTCAGTGGGAAGCCTATGGTGATTGGGTTTTATTCATCATGGGATGCCGAAGCGCAGGCATTCTTGGTTCGGATGGACAAACTTTCAAAATCGTACGCAGGTGCGGATATCGGCGTTGTAGCCATTGCAAAAGAACAAGGTAAATCGGCGCTGGCTGCCCCTGTTCCAGGAGCGATGCTCAAACAGTTGGCTGACCCCTTCGGCGTTGTATCAAACCGCTACATGGTCCAAACCACACCCCAGGTGTTCATTGTAAGCGCTAAGGGTTACCTCGTTTTCAAAGGCGGCCCTCAAGATCTAAAAGAGCTTGACGAAAAAATATCGCAGCTAACCAACTTGGCACCAGCTGGTATCGCCGACCTTGAGTTCAAATCAAAGGTTAAAACCGCAGCCATGAGGTTCGCCAGAGCCCCAGCAGCTAAGGAGGCATCCAATAGATGGCGTCCGTTGGCCCTGCACATGGGACAAAGCGCTCAGGTGCCTATAAGAATGTTTCAGGAACCCGGTTACCAAGAGTTTCAAGAAGGAATCCGCAGCGGCGCTTATGAGATATTCAATGCTGGCCCGACCCTCTGCTATTTAGGACGAGAACAATACGAACCACTTGCCCTTATTGAGCGTGCCGGGAAACGTTCTTATACGGGAATTACGTTTGTATCCCGTTCAAGTAAAATTAAGTCCATCTCCGACCTCCGTGGAAAGAACGTTGGAATGGTTTCACCCAACTCCACCAGTGGTGGAATATACCCACGAAAAATGATGCTTGATGCAGGACTTAAGCCCAGCCGAGATGTGCGTATCAAATGGTTTGGCAGCCACGAAAAAGTCGCTGAAGCTGTGAAACGAAGGTGGGTTCATGCTGGTGCATGTTTCGACGACTGCCGCGACCTCGTGTGGACAAGAACCGCTGAAAAACATCGGGCAACTCGTATTCTAGCCTACACACCGCCTATCCCAGGTGAAATGATTATGGTTCGTAAGAATCTACCGCCTGCGATCAAGGCCGCTCTTAAGAAGTCACTGCTTCAAGCGGCTATGCGGGTTGGGCTCCTCCAACAAATCTCAGAGAACGAGTTACCGATCTCCGATATCGTGGAGGCGGTAAGTACTGATTTAAACGCTATAGGCGCTGTTCTCGAACAAGTTGAACAGGAAAGTCGCGACTAACCATCTTCGCTGGCTTTGCTTCTCACATTCACCCGTGAATCAAATGACAAGAGCGAGCCTCGGCTGAGGTGACTTACTCCAAGGTCCTCCCTCAATTATTCGAAACGCTCAAAATTGGCCCAAAACCATGGAAAACCTTGTGGCCGAACCCATTTCGCACCGTAATCCCATGATCTTGAATTGACCAATTGGACCGCTTTGATTAGACCACTTCAATCTTTCATGGGGAATTAAGAGAATGAAACTTAAAGATATCAGGGTATTAGCCTTTTTTATGATTATCATCGGATGTGGACAATCGCACCGTCCGGCTACTTATCCGGAAAACAACGATGCTATGGGTCAGGACGTTCCCAGCAATAGCGAAAACAGCGATGCCACCGACCCAACCGAGCCTGATGAAGGTGTTCCCCATTGTGAACCGACAAGCGCCGACCTCTCAGATTCCACCGATGAATCCGATGCGTCAAACCCTGGCACCGGGGGCGACGATGATGAAACAGATATTACCGATATCTCAGATCCAAGCGGCGACACAGATACCCCAGAATCCGATCCAACCGAACCAGATGAAACGGATACAGGGGACCCCTTCGAAACACCCGCGCCAGGCACCTACTCCTATGAGCGAATAGCCCTGGCCGGATTCGACTCGGCGCTTCGCGTCGTTTTTCACCCAAGCGGTGACTATGCTCTCATCTTGTCGCGGTATGACACGATACATATCTACGACTGGCAAACCCAAACCACCACCACAATCCCAGTCGGTGCCAATCACAAAATGCTACTCACGGATGTAGTGTTTTCTAGCGATGGCAACAGTGCATGGATCACAGCCACGGACACCCAAAATGGTTCTACCGCCATGGTACTCCGGTTCGACCACGCCAGTTACCTAGCTCGTACCGAAGAGAGCGATCCTGCCGAATTGGTCAGCACATTTAGCCCCACCATTTCGGGTCAATCGGCAAAAGCAATCGCCCTTCCCTGGGACAACTCCTATCCAATTGTGGCACTTCAATCGGGGCAAAGTGGGAACTATATTTGGACCCTTCGTCGATTTCACCCGATTACTGGTGAGTTCGAAACTCTTAACACCTCCACCTTCGCCAGCGCACCTGCGGAGGATATGGCCATCGTCAATAATGAATTTGGTGCATGGGGCGTTCTTGTTGTTGGAGGCTCTACAAATGCAGATACCAAGTATTACACTGAACTCGGAGGCCAAGGAGAATGGCGCTCCAACCTAGGAAACATTGGAAATGCCAACAGAGTCGAAGCGTATCCAGGCGGTGAATATGCATTGGTTGTCAGTTGGTCAGGGCGTTCGATTTACCGTTTTAAGCACGGAGAATTTGCTGCCTATAACGACGCCCCTCGCTTTGCATCCCAGGGCATCTGGGATGTCTCATTTCAGGATGACGGCCGCCGGGCTCTAATCAGTGGACGGGCATCCTCTAATGGATCTGCGGGAACAGCCCTGGAATACCGACATGACCTCTATAGCTGTCCCAATACAACTTCATCTTGCGGGGCTGCCGCTATCACCGATGTTTCTATCGGGGGATTTAATGATGCTCCATGGCAAGCCGATAGCAACACCTATCTCTTCGATACAGCATTCCGGCCAGGCTGCGATGGAGGGCTCCTGGTGGGCGGTTACAATAACAGCTCCGACACTGGTTTTCTCGGCGAATTTACAATTGAAAATGCGAGGGACTGCAGAGAGAATTGAGCTTGGCTCGATAAAGTCTCCTATATACGGTGAACCGCTTATTGAAGCGGCAATTCACCCGACATAGGAATTCGTCCTAATAATATATCCTTCATCATGACCCAATCTGCGACCAAGCTATAGAGCGGATACTTAAAAGTAGCGGGTCTGTTCTTTTCGAAAAAGAAATGACCAACCCAAGCAAACCCATACCCTGCTACGGGCATCAGAATAAACAACTGCCACCTTCCCATAACAAGTGCCGCTGCAAGTACCGTGAGAACACAAAAGCTACCCATGAAATGCAGAGTCCTGCACGTCCCATTACGGTGCTCATTAAGATAAAAAGGGTAGAAATCGTCGAAAGTTTTGTAGCGCTCATCCATGAAAATAGACTTAGAGAGCGTTCCGTCTAAGTGCAAGCCATACACAGCGCTTAGCCCCTGAACTCATTGGTTCTTCAACAGTTCTCGTGTTTCAGCATTGACTCTTTTGATATTCCACACTTTTTAGCATCAAAGAAGCTTCATTTACCCGAAGAAAAGAGCAAGAGAGACGGCTCTAATGAGACCAGAATTAGTCGAGCGGGCTCCCTACCTGTTGTGTCCGATGCCCTCTAAGCCCTCAGTTCACGTGTATCTTGAGACCTTTAGATTGGAGGGTCCAGCTTTACAAAGTAAGCCAGGGCCATAAGCACTGCAGCGAGATGGTCACCAAATTCCTCCCTGACGCTTGGATGAATCCAAATGAAGCGATCATGAGTTAGCTGAATCGCGGCTACCGCATCACTGTCTCGGTAGATGATATAGCCATATGGGCTTGGGGGCTTAAATATCGAAGTGGCTGCGGCCGTGTACTGAGAATAAATTGAAAACTGATTCTCTCCAAAAGTTGTTAAACCGTTCATGCCCTCCTCTTCCATGATTGAATCAATCTTGCCCTCGACGCCACCGGTCACTGGATTTAAAATTCCGCATTTGAGAATGGTCTTATCTCGGGAATGTTGAACACCAAGCACAGTGGAACCACTCTCATCAAAACGCGTAAAGCATTCAACACGGTGCTTCACTTCATTCTTAAGCATGAGATTAAAGAGGTATTCATAACTGATTTTCACCTTATGGCTTGAGATCCATCTCCCTTTCTTCTCCGTACGGTTCTTATCGTAGAGTTCTTTCGTAACCTCTTTCACAGCCCAATCTTCGAAGTAGTATTCCATAGTAGAAAAAAAGCCACCGCTGGTCTCTACTGAAAGCTGTGACTCGTTGAGGCGCTGAGGAAGCCTCATCGTGGTACAGCCACTGAACACAATTGCCATGCAGCAGACGAAGAGACCATGACCGAAACGCCGAAGAAAATCTGTCACAGAAAAGCACATTCATTCACTCCAAATAAGAATTTTTTTTGAGAAAAATCAGAAGACACGAGCGTGTGTATATCTGAGTTCTCAGTCCAGTGAATCTACATCTACCGCATGAAACGGCGGATTCTGCTGGCCGTGGGCATCAACGCATCATCCCACTAAAAAACGGATAACAACCTTTCAATTGGCAACAAATAGCATTGTTTCAGAATACTCTAAAGTCGAATTAAAATACTATAAAGTCCGAAATCGGCCCTATCTCAGGCAGTTTTGAGTCAATTTGAGCATGTTCTAGAATAAAAGTCGCGTATTGGTTACTTGGCTACCCAGAAACATCGAAAACCCCACGCCAAGTATTACTCAACGATTCCAGTAGACTCGTGGCTATTTGACGACTCCTTGAATCTCAATCCAGAATATATCCCTTTGGACGAAATCCCACAATCGCTCGCTTAACGCGATTTTGATTGTCGTTTTGAAACCCGGGGTGTAGGAAAGCCCTGCAAAAGGCTCAACCGAATCCCCCCCAATCGGAGATAACAATATGAAGAAAAATAGCCTAAGACTTGGACTATGTTTAATCGCTGCCGCAGCACTGGGAGCTTGTCAGTCTTCAGAACCAGAGGTCGCTTCGATCGGCTCTTGCAACTACGTTAATCCCTTTTCCTCAAACTCCGAATGCAAATTATACACGGGACTTGCCTGGACTGCCGAAAGCGCGTCCACGGATTGTACAACTGGCCCTTTCGGTACCCCGGGTGAATGGACCCAAGATGGCACATGCAATCTCGATCCATTACTTGGTACCTGCTTTGTCACCCCTGCCGATGCATTGGATTACATACTCACACTCGGCGGCGATAACCCGCGTCAATGCTCCGCTGGTGCTATGGCATGTACGGCATTCGCAGGAGGAACCTTTGAGGCCTCGGACAATTGCAGAGGCTACGACACAGCACCCATGTCCGGCGAACCTGGCGAAGACACGGTTTTTCAATGGCCAACAAAAACCTGTAAACCCGCTCTCGAAGGTGAACCACCGGGACAAACCAATGGAGAAGTTTGTACTTGGAACCTTATTTCTGCAGCCACCGAAGAAGGACGCCGCTACGTCGACTATGGCGACTGCAACATCGTTCACACCAACCGCCCCTATTACCCGCTAGCTCCTTGGCAAGAGCCACCTACAACAGACCCTCGCCTGGATGATGAAGCCTGGTTAGCAGAGTCAGACTGGGTTGTGTCTCAGGCTCGTGCCAGTGCATGTGTTTGTTGTCACGGCCTTGCAGCCACGCCACAAGGACCGTCGCGTTGGTCCATCGATGCTGGACCACTCTGGGTTGATACCATGAGCGATGAAGCGATTGTCTTATTTGCCGGCCACACCGACTCAAGTATTTTGGGAGCTTTCGACCCTGCCGACAACAACGGCTTTGATAGAGTCCACAGCGCATTACCTACGACCGATGTTGATCGCATGCTCGCATTCTTCCAGGGTGAACTTGAACGGCGTGACATCACTGATGGTTATATCGACAGTCTGCCAAATGTTGGAGGCCCCTTGCTTATGCAGATGGCCTATATCCCACAGGAGTGCGGCGAAGACGAAGGCATAGATGAAGACGGCCGCTTAATTTGGAAAGGCGGGGCAGCTCGGTATCTGTATGTATTAGAAGCAACCGCCGGAAATCCAGGTTTACCACCCAACTTCGATATTCCAGAAGGAACTCTTTGGAGAGCAGATGTTGCTCACGACGTGAAAGCATTCGATTCGGGAGTGGTTTATGGAGAGGCTCCAGAAGGGGCACACCAATACTACCCAGATGCTCTCCCCCCTCAGGCATTAACACCCGGTAAGCAATATTATCTGCATGTGCTTCGAGACGTGGCAATTCCGGTCGCGCGGTGTCTGTTTACCGCTCAATAGCAGAAGGTTACGCAGGTGTGACCGGGTCACTCCCCAGCTCCGGAGTCAAGAGCGCCGATAAAGCCCCGGCTAGATTCACCGGTATTTTGTAGCCGAGCTCCGCTACATCAATGTTCTGTAAGCCACTAAGACCTGCCGTACTCACTCGAGATCCCCAAGATGTCCGAAGGCTGCTTAACGAGTAAGGCATACCATAGTTTGGTCCGGCGCTTGTCATGGTAGCTGTTCCTTTGACAAGGTCCGACATTGAAACACTCATTTCAAATCCAGCTAAAGAACCACCATGAAAGTATCGTTTCACAATAGCGCGGCGGTGGTCATCAAAAACTGGCGCAAAAAATACGGTTGAAAGCCAACAACCGCCCTTAGGTTGAAGGTCCGTTTTATTACCAACCGACATCGCCGAGCTTGATGATTTAGGGCAAAGGTAAGCCGAGTCATAGGCACCGCCAAACTCACTGCCAAGGTCCATCGCAGTATAAACCAAGTAACCATATAGATCCGTGATGATTTCATCCATGTAGCAATAACTGCCCGGGCCTTTAAAAATGGGTTGGTCGTCGGCTTGAAGTCCTACGGCATTATGTGAAACCGCATGCAAAAATTCGTGAACCATCGTTGAAACGAGTTTACATTCATTCACATCACCGTCCACAAACCAATCCCCGCAATCCAATCGCACATGAACTTCATTGGCAATTGCAAAAGCAGGAGATCCAAAGCTGCTTCCTACATCAGGCGAGTCCGGGTGAGACTTATTGTAGGCATCGGCGAAAGTTTCGATCCCGTTATGAGGAATAAACTGCGGGACTCTTATCGTCTTGGTTTGACTGGTTGACGCTTTAATGGCCGCAGACGTGCAGCCTTGAAGGTCATCTAAAAAGTCACTGCTTTCGAGCCATTTACGTAACACAGGGCCAACACCGGGCATGAATTCAACCTCTCACTAAAAGGAAAACTTAATGTTCATGAGGGGAAACATTTTCAAGGTAACCTCAAAAACCTAATTCTTAACACCGAACGCCTCAGGAGTATTAACTATCTAGCAAAAGTTGGCCTCAATCCACAAAGACTTCGCAGTCATTAAACAGGAGATGAAGAAAACTTCAACTTTCTACCCAATTGTAACGGCTTGCTAACACCGTGCTAAACCACTTCACACTGAGTTCAGGTGATATTGATAAAGAGCTACACTCAAGGCGTTACCCAATTTAAAACCAACGTCTTCAAGGGTGCCAATATGCTTGAATCCCATTGAACGATGAAGATGCAAGCTAGCTTCTTGCTGCAGGGCAATTCTAGAGACGAGTGTTTGAATTGTGGCGTGTTTTTTTAGATTGGTGAGTGCGTGGCTAAATAGCACCCGCCCCACGCCCTTGCCTTGGTATGACCCTAAAACGTAGAAGCTAAACTCCGCACAACGCTCGTACGCTAATTTGGGATCGAAACGGCTAACGCCCGCCCAGCCAACAACCGCTCCCCCTGAATGTAAATCTCGAGCAACCCAAATTGGATAGGTCTGGCTTTCACTCTCAAGAAATTTTCGATGCCAATAGGACAAGTCAGGAATAGACGTGTCAAAGGTGGCTACCCCCGCTCGTACTTCGTGTGCGTAATGTTCGGCGATAGACGGCAGGTCGTCTTGAGTTACGGGTGTTAGTTCTAACCATCCCTTATATATTTGATTGTTCGTGCTCACCTGATGTGAACCCTTCTTTAGATTGGCGTAAGAAAGAGCTAGTATGCCCGAATAAAACGCACCGCTCCACCGGGAATACAACACCTCTCACCTACATCTTTCACTCAAACGACAACCATCACACTCTATCGAGCTTAAAGAGACACGAATTCCTTGGCTCAAAACCTACAGGGTATTAGGATTCGAGTAACGACTCACTAACCTCAGCCGGCGTAGTTTATGCGGATACCCAACCTACGATATCGAAAAAACGCTAGGCCCTCCGCTCCCAATACATTTCGCCCCCTGGAGGTCTTCAATCGAAAGTCCAATGTTCCAGATGGGCGAAGAATTGTTATTGTAGGTGCTGGTTTAGCAGGAATCAGCATGGCCTGGTTACTTCAGAGACGGGGTTTCAAAAATATCGTTGTCCTGGAGTCGCAAGAACGGGTGGGAGGAAAGATTTACTCATACGAGCGAGACGGGATCCCACATGAGCTGGGTGCCTGCTATACCCAACCTGCGTATCATAGCATCCACGAGCTTCTTCATAACTTCAACCTACATGCTCCGGTCCCGGTCGCCGGGAGAACCGTCTACCGCGATTCAGGCAAGCCCATGGCCTTTGGTGACGATGTCATCAAACAGATCAGACAAACAATGGGCGGATTTTGGAAAATCTTGCCCAAAAAGGCGATTGGCTTCCGGGTCGTTCTAGAACTTCAAAGATACAAACGCATCCATAGAAATATTCTTGGTTCCTACATCGGGCAACTCCCACCCCGGCCACCGGAAAATATCTTGCGCGACTTATCCGCTCCCTTCCTTAGTTGGCTAAAACATTATGAGCTAGATTTACTGGTC
>JABJBS010000192.1 GCA_018668695.1 Deltaproteobacteria bacterium | reverse complement strand
TGATGTAGTTTTAGTCGAGACCAGATTGCAGACTGAGTAAATGGAAATACAGGTATCGTCGACGGTGCTGGAACAAACTCGTGTTCTATTTTACGGATATCTTCAATGGTCAGATTTGCCGATTTATCCTCATAAATATCGAGAAATTTTCGAGCCAGCATAAGTTCAGACTTCGAATCACTGGTCCAAATGAGGGGAGAATAGGTTTCGAAACGCTCCGGGGGGATATCATCGCATCCAACAAGCGAACCTAGTACAACAACTACAAAGAGGATACTTGGTAGATAATTGAGCGAGCGAGACATGCGTGATTTGTATCATATTTTGGGATGAATACGAAGTTGGGTTAATTCGGCACCACAAACGTCATCCATACCTGAAGGGCAACGCTGCCGTCTTCTTTGGTGGAGACAATCTCTAAATCGACTTTTCTTTCATCATCTTCTTCATATTTTTTGATGATTTTCCCAGCACAGGTCAGCGTTTCGTCCGGCCAAACCTGCTGCTTCCAGCGCGCTCGCGTGAGTCTTACGTTCTCGGCTCCCAGCCACAAAGTTCCCCAAGCGTTCATATGGCCTACTGGCAGCATTCCCACCGTTAGAGGCGCCGGATAACCCGCTGCTTTCGCAAAGGGCTCGTCATGGTGAATGGGATTCATATCCCCAGATGCACCTTGGTATCTCACAATGTCGGTTCGTGTGATGGGTCCAATTTGCACATCTGGTGCACCCATACCTTCTTCAAGTTCATTCCAGGCAGCAGCCATGTTTATGCTCCTTCTTCTGGTGGCTTTGCGGTTTCAACACCCGTAAGCCGCGCTTCAGCAACCAGCTTACCCTCGGAATCCCGAAATTCTGTAACCATAATTGCGAAGGTGAGTGTGCCGCCGCGGCGTCCTTCTTTTTCGTAAATTTTCTCAATACGAGATTGGCAGTGCAGCCGGGTGCCCGCCTTTGGAGGAGGACCGAAGAATTTATATTCTTGTTCCGCGTGCATGCCGCGTTTCTGGCTCATGTTGACCTTGTCCCAGGGATTACTCCCGGCGACTAAGTCTTCCCAGAAAAATTGAGTGGTCAAAAAAGTAGGCGGCGAGGACGGCGTGTCACCCGTGAAGTATTCTGTGTTATCTGAACCGGTGGCTCTGGCAAACTCGTGGATTTTCCCGCGCTCAATGTCCATGACAAAGGGCGTACCTTCGGCGCCTTGGGCTGCTTTATCTACCATGGTGGCGTCTCCTTTAAGGGTGCTGACTGCTGACAGAAAGAACTTCGCCAGTCATATAGGAAGAATAGTCGCTTGCTAAAAACACCATCACGTTGGCCACTTCCCAGGGCTCAGCGGCTCGCCCAAAAGCTTCCTTGGCCGTAAGTTCGGCAAGTAGCTCGTCGGTGGTTACTTTGCTTAGGTAGGGATGCATGGCAAGGCTTGGCGAAACCGCGTTGATACGAACACCGGCTTCGGCTGCTTCGAGAGCGGAGCAGCGGGTAAGTGCCATCACTCCAGCCTTTGCTGCGGCATAATGGGCCTGACCCTTTTGAGCACGCCAACCAATCACTGAAGCATTGTTAATGATTGCTCCGGTTCCCCGAGGCATCATGTGCTTAAGTGCCGCCCGTGTAGCGCGAAAAGTGCCATTGAGGGTGACGTCTAAAACCATGGTCCACTGCTCATCGGTCATATCAACCACATTTGCGGTGCCACCGAGGCCAGCATTGTTCATGAGCACATCGATATGGCCGACGGCATCGATGGTGTTTGAGAAGAGTGATTGGATATCGTCTTCTTGGGTGACATTACATAAAAAAGCGTGAGGCTTTTTCCCGCATACATCTTCGAGTCTTTCGGCGGCTTCGCCCAGGCGTCGTTCGTGAATATCGCTGATAATAATTTCCGCGCCTTCTTCAGCGCATCGCTTCGCGACAGCAAAGCCAATACCGGTTCCGGCAGCGGCGGTAATTAAAACGTTTTTGCCGGCGAGTAGGTTCTTACCTTCTGGATAGGCTGGAATTGTTTTCGACATGATTCTCTCAATCAAGTTTTAGTTGAAACTTTGGGTTCTCGCGGAAGTCCAAGGGCACGCTCTCCGATAATATTACGCTGAATCTGGTTCGACCCTGCATAGATAGTATCTGCCCGACTGAATAAAAAGAGGCGTTGGAGTTTATGAAGGTCGTAGCCCTCTGTCTCAGGCCTCACCAAACTCTCTTGGCCAAGAATTTCCATGGCCACCTCGCCCATTTTTCGGTGCAGATTGGACCAATAGAGTTTGTTGATCATAGCCTCGCGTCCGAGCTCATTTGTTTCTGAATGGCTAAGGGTTCGCAAAGAGTTCAGGCGCATGATGTTGAGTTCTACTTTAAGTGCAGCAAGCTTTTGGCGAATCAGTGGGTCTTTGGACGCGCCGGTTTCTTTGGCTGCTTCGAGGATAATATCCATCTCACTGTTGAAAGCTAATTGCTGACCTAAAGTGGATGCGCCTCGTTCAAAGGCGAGGGTACCCATGGCAACTTTCCAGCCTGCGTTGATTCCGCCCACGACGTTTTCTTTGGGCGTTCGCGCATCGGTGAAGAATACTTCACTGAACTCAGAGTTTCCCGTCATCTGACGAATGGGTCGATACTCCACGCCTTCTTGGTTCATGGGAACCAGGATGTAGGAGATGCCTTTGTGTTTGGGAGCATCAGTGTCGGTTCGGCAAAGCACAAAGCACCACTGAGCCACATGAGCATGACTGGTCCAAATTTTTTGACCGTTGATAACCCATTCATCGCCGTCGAGAACGGCCTGAGTTTGAACATTGGCGAGGTCAGAACCTGCATTGGGCTCAGAGTAGCCCTGGCACCAAAGTTCACTGGCATCCACGATGCCCGGCAAGAACCGCTTTTTTTGTTCTTCGTTACCAAAGTGAATCAGCGTAGGACCCAAGAGCTCTGTGCCGATATGCCCTAGGCGGCCTGGAGCCTTGGAGCGGGCATATTCTTCGTTGAAGATAACCTCTTGGTTGAGAGTAGCGCTTTTACCGCCGTGCTCTTTAGGCCAGGCAACACAGGCCCAGCCAGCTTCGCCCAGGCGTTTTTCCCAGGCACGCCGTTCAGCAATAAGCTCATCCTCGTCTCCCGGGCCGCCGCGGCCTTTGAGCTGGGCGAATTCACCCAGGAGGTTGTCTTCAAGCCAGGTGCGAACTTCTTCGCGAAATGCTTCGTCTTCTTTTGAGAATTGGAGATCCATGCTTATAGCTCCAACATCTGAGCGATGCGCTCGCGGTGCGTTTCAGGCGTACCCAATAGCACTTTCGAACTTTGCGCTCGCTTGAAATAAAGGTGAGCTTCGTGTTCCCAAGTAAAGCCAATACCGCCATGAATCTGAATGCTCTCGGCAGCGCAGCTGTAGAGTGCATCGGAGCAGTAGCTTTGTGCTTGGCTGGCGGCGTCTGCAAGAGCTTCAGATTGTGTAGCACTCCAAGCCGCGTACCAGGCAGCCGACCGAGCCGACTCAACCAAGACGAGCATATCGGCGCACTTGTGTTTGATGGCCTGAAAGGAGCCAATAGGACGATTGAATTGCGTTCGAATCTTCGCGTAATCCACTGCCGTCTGCAGGCAGCGTTCTGCACACCCAACTTGTTCGAGGCTTAAAGCCACGCCCGCAAGGTCTAAAATCCGCTGGACAATAGACCAATCAAGATCTTGACCGCCAAGCTGTGCTGAAAGGGCGAGAGGAGTGTTGTCTAAAGTAATATTGGCTTGTTTACGGGTTTGGTCGAGATTCTTGATGGCGCAAATCGAAAGGCCTTGAGACGCGGGATCCATCACAAAGAGGCTGATACCTTTTTCACCCGTCGAACCCTCCGCCCGAGCGGCTATAATGATGAGGTGCGCGGTGTGTCCATCGAGTACGTAATGCTTCGTTCCATTGATGACGAAGCCTTCATCGGTGCGTGTGTAGGTTGCTTGGATATCATCGGCGCACCATGTACCACCGGCCTCCGTGAAGGCGAGGGTGGCACGGCTTGTTCCTGCAGCTATTTCTGGAAGCCATTTCGCTTTTTGCTCTTCAGTCCCTGCTTCCAAAATAGAATTTGCGCCCATGCAGATGCTGGAGAAAAATGGCGAGCAGAGCATGTGGCGACCCATCGCTTCCAGAAGGGGAATCAGATCGGTGTAACCGAGCCCATAACCGCCATAAGCTTCGGGAATGGTAAGCGCAGTCCAGCCAAGCTCTGAGGCCATAGTATCCCAAACTGCTTCATCAAAGCCTTGCTCAGTTTCCATCACTTGCAAAGCTGCTTCACAGCCCGCTTTTTCTTGTAAGAAGCGTTTGGCACTCTCAGCAAGCGCCTCTTGTTCATCGTTCAGTGCGAACTTCATAATCAGTCCCCTCCTAGGCGACCGTCCCAGTCTCTTTTAGAACACGTTCCAATCTAGACCTCTGGTAAGAAGCTTTCCAGGGTCTTGGGCCCACCTATTCGTCATTCTTTGTAAGTGTCCGGTTTATATCGTGTTTTTTTATCGCCTGGAGAAGCTTTAGAAATACACACGTGTGATGGCCATGTTTTACGGCAATGTACTTTGGCGTCTTAAAAAGCGATCAATTCTTGCCTAAAACCGCCACAGGTATCTTTGCTCCAATGCATCTTTGTGGCATTTGCCCGCCAATCTTGAGGCTGCTTACACAGAGCTTTGGATGGAGAGAATAGCCGTCATGAAGACAATAAAACTCGACTGTCAGGTGGTCCTGACCGAAGGTGATTTTTGGGATCTATACCTAGCCGCAACTCAGCCCCTGGGAGCAGGTGTGTTTGGCCGTTCGGTAAAGGCTCTGCATGCTGCGCTGGAACAAGGCGAGGCGGGGTGGCCGGGCGAGTGTGAACTCAAGGTTGTGAATACCAAACGCCTGAAGACACTGAGGGGCGGCTTGTTTTACGAGCAGCTCAGTCAAGTAGCTGGATCTACTCAGAGAGTCAGGCTGAATCTAGAGTAGTTTCAGGCTCCTTTAAAACCCTCAATTCCTTATGTATTTTAGAGACTTTCGACGCTTTAGGGCCGAGTGAAGGTCTCTATGGGCTTCCATAAGCTCCTTCTCGCTTGCCATTTGGTTTTAGGGTACGATTTTCAGCGGGAAGGGAGCCTCTTGATGCTTCGCGCTGCAATACTGGTAACAATCTGTAGTTGGTCCATCGCAATGGGCGGCTGTACCTTTGAAAGCGCCCATGCTGAGAGCGGGATTTCTACGCCGTTGGGAGAACGGGTCTGGCAAACCAGCGATCCTGTTCCGCTTACCATCGATCCTCAGCGAGCCATTGTGAATATCGGAGTGGGTCCGTGGCTCACGCGTGCGACCCAGTCAAAAGACTTTGAACCTATTTTGAATTGGCTCGAAGAATCGACCGGCTTTGATTGTGTGCTGAATATTTCTCCGAATTACGACAGCCTAAAGTCTGACCTTTTGGCGGGTCATATTGATGTAGCGATTTTGTCGGCTGCCGCTTACGCCGATATTCTCAATGAGCCAAATGCGAATACCACCTACATCGCCACCGTGGTGGCCGGCGAAGATAGCAGCCGGGATAGTTTTTACCGTGGCTACATCTTCACACATGCGGATAACCAAGACGCAACACTTGAGTCACTTAAAGGTCAGCCGTTTGCTTTTGTTGATAAAGGTTCATCAAGTGGGTTTCAGTATCCGATGGCGATGTTTTTAGAGGCCGGTATTAAGCCAAACAAAGATTTTAAATCCGTCTTTTACCTCGGCAGTCACGACAGAGTGGTGTCAGCAGTGGCGAACGGTCAAGTTTACGCCGGTGCAGTGTGGGATGCTACGTTACTCAAAGCTAAAGAAAATGGCGGGAAGTTTAAGGTCATCACTGAAACTGGACGAATTCCAAGAGAAGCGTGGGTAGCCGCGTCTGCTGTGAAAAAAGAAGTGGCAGCTGCGGTCCGCGCTGCATTGATAGGGGCCACACTTGAGACTGAAACCAAAGCAGGTCAACCTGCGCTCGGTGGAGGATATCTCTATTCTGGCTTTAAGATTGAAGGCCCAGATTTTTATAAGGGTGTCGGTCTAATCAGAGACGTTTTGAAGCAGTACAATCATTCATTGGTTAAGGGAGAATGATGCATGCAAAGTGAAGGACAAAATCAAGCGACGCGTCCTCTTCAGGTTGTGGTGACCTTTGTTGCCATGGTGATGAGTCTTGCGTTGATGGTCATGGGTGTGCAGCTTTACACTTCTCTGGATGATAAAAACCGAGAAGCACTTCAGCATGCCTCGACTGCCTTTTCACATGTTCAGCAGCAAACCTACTCCTATTCGCGAATGATGGCAGATAACGCCGTTGTTCAGCGCGGTGCTTGGTTTAACAATACGGGCATGGTCCTTGATTACGGAACATCTGTATTAAAAGAATTAAAGGTCGATGAGATAACTGTCCAAAACCGCGACGGCGTTATTTTAGCTCAAGCGCATGCACCGGATAAATTTAATATTGCTGGCGGTGATAGTCCCGCGTTTCAATATGCTGCTCAGGGTAAGACCGTGTCTAGAGTGGAGCGAGGTGAGTCTGGTTTTGTTATTCAGACAACGTCGCCGATTTACCATGAGACTGAAAAGGCTCGCTTCGTTGGAGCGGTGACCGTTGGTTATACTCTAAACGACGGGATGGCTGGTCTCTTACGTGATTTAAGTGGTGTGGATGTTTTGATTGTTAAAGGCGACAAGGTGGTATCAGCCTCGCTGGCCGATGTAGCCAACACGAAGCTTGAAGCGCTTCCTTCCACTCAGAAGGTTGCTGGTGTAAGCCGAGATGTGTGGTCCACACCGATTCAAACTGAAGGTCTAAGAGATTTGTATTTGGCTGTTGCCTTAGACAACACGAAAATTAAGCTGGTTTTCTTTTGGATTATGCTTTTTATCCCCGTGCTGATTGTACTCTTGGTTCAGCGTTCAGGCGGAGCGCCAATGGACGCTCACAGCCTTTCTCGCAGACGCTAATCATTCTTCTTATTAGCTGATTGAGCGAATGTAGATTTCGTAAACATCCTCAGCACGAACTTCTGGGTTGTTCTGACGATGTGGACGACTCACCCAGTTTTTCTTCTGAGTTAAATCGCCAACTGGATGTGGACGCCACGCGAAATCAGGGTTTACCTTTTTATCGCTGCCCTCAAGCCAGCCGCTAGCATTCACAGAACCATCTTTGTCGTAATCAACCCAGAATTGATAACTTCGAGCCTGGCCTTCAAAACCAGTTCCTTTGACCTCGGCACGGTAATACGTGACGCCATCGCTATCCGGTACTTCGCTTACGTCAACACCATTAGGTGCGTCGGTTGAGGCGTAAACTTTGCCCTGGTCATAGGGGTAGTTCCAAACAGCTTCTTCACGATCGATGTCCAAAACAAATGGGATTGGGTTTGAGTTTTCGCTTCCCCATCCTTTGAGTACTTTTTCCAGGAAATCGTGGGGCTTCGGGTCGCGGACGTCATCGCTTTCACTGTTGTAGCGATTGCCTTCGAAATCGAAGCGGCTGGCAAGGCTGCTGCTAACTTTTACCAGGAGTCCCTCGATATCTCGCGGCGTAAACGTTTGTCCTTTGTACGTTACTGATTTCTTCGGCTCGTCGAGCATGGCTGCAACTTCTGCTGAGTAGTTGCAGTGCCCGGCCCAGCTGGCATCTTTTGCTTCTGAGTCATGGGGACGGAAGTTGTTGTCCAATTCGTGTTGGCGACTCTTCGTGCCAAATGCTTTGTCGTATTTGTCGAGTGATCCGTTGGGCGCAAAGAGGTTATTTGTAGTGTCGCCGCCATTTGCTTTGGTTTCTTTCATTGGGAACCAGTGGCAGTGCCAAGTTGGCTTTGCGCTTTTCCATTCTGCTACAAGCCCGGTAACGCGCCCTGTTTGAATGAATTCGCTGGCGACTTTTTTCGCATCACCCTCAAACTTTGCATCGAGTGTGCTCAGCATGTGCGTTAGGTCTTTGTTGCCTTGAGTGCCTTTGAACAATCCAAAAAACCAGTTGCCTTCGTCGTTGATGGTCTTCGCAGTTTTGATCATTTGAAGGGCTTCGGCTTGGTCAATCACTCCTGGAGAGCGAGCACCAGCGGCAGTGAAGCTTTGAAATTGGTCAACGAGCCGGTTGTCGGTTGCTTTGCCAGTTTTCACAAACTCATCGACCATGCTCTTGGCGAGTGGATCAAATTTGGCGCCATTGGCTGAGAGGAGTTTGCCGAGGTCTTTTTCACCTTTGTCAGATTTCCAGAGTCCGAAGAACCATGAGTTTTCGGAATTGATAGCATTCGCATCGCTGAGAAGGCTCTTTGCTTCTTGAAGATCAACTACACCCGGGGTGTTGTCAGTGTCTGAAGTGAACTGGGTCAGGGCTGTTGTTAGGCGTGCATCAATTGCGTTGGACATAATGTTTCTCCGATGTTGTGCAGTCATTATCGGGAGGCATTTGCCGTTGGTGCTTATTTTTTTCAGTTAAGAGCCGAAATTTCGGTGAATCAAGTAATTACAGGTGGTTAGGGTTCTTTAAGGCCCATTCCAAAGGGAAAAAGAGCGACCATGATGAGTTTTAGGTGCTGCAGCGCAAAGGGAATACCGATGATGGTCACCGCGCAAACCGCGGCGGAGGCCAGATGGGCAAGGGCAATCTCCCAGCCAAAGAGCAAGATCCAGAGAATGTTGAAAATCAGATAAAGGGGGCCCGACTCTTTTTCTATCGGGACAACGTCTTTACCAAATGGCGCCAGGACAGCCGCAGCTTGCCTAAATGACTGCATCCCGAAAGGAATGCCCACAATCGTTAGACAAAGTAAGATGCCGCCCAAGAAGTAGCCGAGGGACGAGAGCAGGCCGCCAAAAATCCACCAAAGAATATTACCTATGAGACTCATAGAACCTACAATAATCAGGTGAAACACTGCGTCAAGGCGATCTCGTACGGAATCTCTTGTCCAATGCATGTAATTGGTACCTTTGACAGTCTGGGTCCTTTTGATAACAGGTGCATCATGTGTGGCTTTGTAGGAATGGTTTCCCCCACGGGGGTTGGCTCAGAAATTCATTTGGCGTTGCAGGCGATTCAGCATCGTGGGCAGGACTCCGCTGGTGCTGCGACAATGGAGGCGGACGGTAGTCGGTTCCATGTACGTCGTGGCCTAGGCACGGTGGTTCAGGCTCTTGACGAGTCTGCTGTACAGGCGCTCGATGGACCCATTGGTGTTGGACACGTGCGTTACCCGACCATCGGTAAAGGCAAGCTAGAAGACGCTCAGCCGTTTTTCTATAGGCAGCCTGGAGTGCTGATGGCTCATAACGGCAACGTTACGAACTACAATGAACTTCAAGATTCACTGATGGAGCGCTCCATTCACTTGTTGAGCCACTGTGATGTGGAACCAGCACTTTGTGAATTTGCGGATGCTTTGATGCAAAGACGACGCTCCGGTCACACCATGGAAGATGCTCTCGTGGCACTTCGCTCGGTACTCGATAAAGTACGAGGCTCGTTCTCGATTGTGGCTACTTTGATGCTCGATAATCAGCCAACACTTGTTGTTTTGCGCGACCCTTATGGAATTCGTCCTGCAGTCATTGGCCGACGCGCCGATGGTGCCTGGCTTGCGAGCAGTGAATCTGTGGCTTTGGATGTTTTGAGCTTTGATGTTTACTCAGAGCCATGTGCCGGCGAGGCTATCTTTCTACGGGCCGGTCAAGAGCCTGTTCGAAAAGTGTTACACGCGGTTGAGTCTACACCTTGTGTATTCGAGCATATCTATTTCGCAAGACCTGATTCAGTCATGGACGGCAAGAGCGTCTATGAGCAGCGCTTAGGCTACGGCCGGGCACTGGGCGAGCGCATTCGTAAAAAGGGTGTGGCAGGGGACGTTGTTGTTCCTGTTCCGGATACTTCCAGGCCAGCAGCTGCATCGATGGCTGAAGAACTCAAATTACCTCTTCGTGAAGGAATCATTAAAAACCGTTACAGCGGTCGTACCTTCATTATGCCTGACCAAAATACGCGTAATGCGGCGCTTCTCTTGAAGCTCAATCCCTTGCCGGGTGAACTCAAGGATCGGCATGTACTCCTTGTGGACGACTCGATTGTTCGCGGCAGTACCCTAAGGCGCGTTATTCAGATGATTCGTAAAGCAGGTGCATTGAGCGTTCATTTGGCGATTCATTCTCCGCCGGTGAAGCACCCGTGTTTTTACGGCATCGATATGTCGACACAGGATGAATTGTTCGCGAGTCAGTTCAGCGGCAGTTTGGAAGAAGTTGAAATTGCAGCAGCGAAGGAGCTGGGCGCTGATTCTCTAACGTATTTACCGGTGGAAGAGATCGATAAGGTCTTCGGTGGATCGCGTTGCGCGGCCTGCTTCGATGGCTGCTATCCACAGCCTCTTAGTGACAAAGATAAAGATGGCATCATCGGGGATCGATTGAGCGTTCAGAAGCCTTGAATTAGGTGCTTCGCACTAAAAGCGTCACAAAAAACGGCATCTCTTCGCAGACGAAGTCTACTCGGCAATCTACAGATGCTCCTGGAAATCTAACCGAATAGTTCGATCCATGGGTTACCACTGGCAATCCCAGCTGGCAGCTGCCCTCGAGCATTGATTTGAAGCTTCCCGCGGTAATATTGGCTAATTCACCCATTGCATCTTCAATGTGCTCAAGCGTTACTTCGCTGGGCTCAATCGCAAACATACGGGACGAACAAAGGCTGGCAAAACGGTTGGGTACGGTAAGCGAGACCACACCTTGCCAATGACCGGTGATTTGAACACTTGAGGTCGTAAAACTTGAGTCTACAGAGCTAGTTGGCTCTGAACAGGGGTTAGCATAGAGTTCCAAAACGGCTTCGAAGAGGTTTGCTGTAACCAATTCTAATTTGTCTCTGGTAGATTCCATGACGTTCTTTCGAAAGAATTACCAAAAAAGTATCATATTTTCGGCCCATCTCCAGAAATTTCTATTTTACGCTCTGCATTCTTGCACTTGAGGCGACCTAAACAATTCCCTATCCTTTGACTAGGGAGGTGTATACCTATGAAAAATTCGAATTGGCTTCTGGCGATAGCTCTCCTAATCTCTATGGTTGGCTTTGACGCAATGGCAGTAGAAAAACCGGGCGCTTATAAAATCTCGGGGTCTGAGGGTAAAGAAATCGTGTCTGATGAAGGCAGCAAGCTCGACTGGCAAAAAACTTTCGAGAAGGCGCTTAACTGGACTCAGGCAACCGACCACTGCGGCAGTTTGGGCCTGGGTGGTAACAAAGACTGGCGATTGCCAACACGTAAAGAGTTGATGACCATCGTGAAGTATCGCTTGAATAACCCAGCATCTGATTTTCCAGAGATGCCCGCGGTTTATTTCTGGTCGGCCTCAACATCATCCGAGAGCGAAGGCTTTGCGTGGGGTATCAACTTCCGAAATGGTAGCTTGAACAATTACGACAAAGCTTCTACGCAGTATACCCGGTGTGTGCGCAGTCACTGATTGTCTTAGGTGTTGAGTTAGCGACGCATCCTAACAAGTTGCCTCGCTGCAAATGCCTGAACGTAGGCCAGAGGGTGACTTTGTGCCCAACGGTTGAGCAAGGTCACCGCTGCCTCATTGTTCATCAAGCCTAGCGATGAGACCAGTGTACGAGCGATTTCTTCGTTCGCATTCTGAGAAATTCTATCAAAATCCGAAATTGCTTCATGGTGCTTTAGTTTACCGAGCCCAACCGCAGCACTGCGAATCACGTATTCGTCTTGATGGTTGAGCATCAGTATTAAAAGAGCAGCATCAACATCGATGGGTTGGCGAGCTATCTGACCGGCGGCAATACCATGCAGTCGAGGATCCATGGGCGTCTTGAGTAGTTCATGAGCGATTGGCCGCCACACCGGTGAGGGCGCTTTAAACATGAGAATGAGTGCACCGTGACGTGAACGGAAGTCGTGACCGGTATTCTTACTGAGTTCAAAGAGTGCATGTGCATCTTCTTGAGTGATCGTTGGCTTGGCATCGAGGCTTGCGATCAAAAGGTCCCGGATAACTTCAAAGCTCATCAAGGGGTGCAGTCGCCGATTTTTAAGCTGTTCGAAACAGACTCTGAAAATACCTGCTGTCCTTTCCAGCGGATCGTCGAGTTTTTCAAACGGTAAAATTTTCTTGATATAATCGCTTAGTAAATCAATGGATACATCATCGATTTCAACGGTCTCTGCCTGGGTTTGTTCTGTAAACCAAGCGGGAGCGTTTTCGGGCGGTGGAAGCTCGGCCGGACGCGGAACATTGGCTGCTACAAAATGGGCAGTGCGGTTGATTGAGAGCAAAATGGTTCTGCCCGCGGGGTAGGCCAGTTGCTTTTTCCCAAGCTGCATAACCTTAAGCTGGGTCGGCTTCAGGCTGCCTGCAATGACTCGTAAGATTTCAACCTTAAAGGCAAGCGTTGACTGCGGAACATGGTTCGCCAGCGCCATGGGCTGCGTGGCCTGAATGACCTTTGCCACCACCAGCGCCTCGGTATGCGCGGCGCGCTCAAGTGCGGAGCGAGGCCGTTCAAAGCCCGTTCCTAACTCTGCATGGGAATAAGAGACAGAGGGCAGTAGCAGTATAAAAAATACTAGCCCGAATGAAAAACGACTTGTCATAGAGGCCGTCCGTTTTAGGGCTTACTTACCGGATAGTTTCGCTGCGAGACCCTTGATGCATTTCTGGCCATCTTCAGAAAACCACGAATCGAGAAAGGGTTCCATATATTGTGCATCGGCCGATTTTACACGTTCAACCAAGCCTTCGCTGTAGAAACGGCTGGTTTCACTGGATCCGTGCCCAGGCTTTTTAGCAATACGCGTTGCGTAGTCAACAGCTCCCGCACGAGCATCTTCTACACAGTCGGCTGCATAACCAATTCGAAGAGCTTCTTCACCATTAAAGAGATGGCCAAGCATACCAACACGCAGTGCGTGCGCTTCACTGGTACGAGCCGCTAAAAGAACTTGAGGTCCAGCAGGAACGCATACACCTAAGTCGACTTCGCTTAAGCCAAGTTTGAGCTTACCGCTTTTAACGATTCGTAAGTCTGTCGCCAGTGAAAGAATGAATCCGCCAGCAATCGTGTGGCCATTGATAGCTGCTACTGTAGAGCAGGGCATGAGCATAATTTTGTATATGGCATCTAAAAATGTACCAAAGAACGCTCGGATTTCCTCACGGTCCCAATCTGCGATGACAGGCAGGGCGAAGCCTCCTGAGAAAATAGAACCTTCACCACCATCAATCACCAGACAGCGCGGGGCATCTTTAGCGATTCGCTCCAATTCGCTGTTAAGCGTTTCTAGGAGCGACGGCGTAATGGGGTTACCGGAACCGCTGTTCAGGATGAGTCGGCCAACGCCGTGATCGAGTTCTTCGTACAGTATTTCAGACATGTTTACTCCTCGTGATGCACCTGCTCTACTACGCTCAGGGAACGATGTAAAATCGCAACTGGCTGTATGAGGGGATATTACCTCATAACGAGAGCAGACTAGGGGAATGGCGTGTATAAGGCAGTACTATTGTTCGTATTCTCCGTGTTTTTGGGCTGTAATGAGGCGCCGGAAGCTCAAGAGTACGAATCGCCAATCTATGTTTTCACGCCTATTGAGGCACAAGCTGAATTTGATGTTTCGACCCACCGACTTTGTTCGGACTCAGCCGATCCTGATGCGGCCGTGGATCCAGTCTTTATTCCATGTGAAGTCGAAACCTGGGTGAATCCAGAGGTCACAACGACTGGCCGCGATGAGCCAATTATTCTGACGTACAATATCGAGCGAGGTTATAATCTGACTGAGCAGATAGACTTATTGCTTGCGGACACGCTGGTTCCAACGCCCGATATCATCTTGATGAGTGAGGCGGACCGGGGCTGTGCGCGAACGGGCTATCGCCATACGGCGCGCGAATATGCTCAGCGGCTGGGTATGCATATGGTTTATGCAACTGAATTCGTCGAGGTATCAGGTGACGTTAATGGAGCTCCCTCTACCTACCAAGCATGCGAGCACGGAAACGCCGTGTTGTCGCGGTACCCATTGGGCAATGCCGGTGCATTTCGTCATGAAGACAATGTGAGTTGGTACACGCCAGTTGAGCAAAGAGGTGAGGGAGGATTTGGAACTCGCCTCGGCGGCCGAGTGACTGTTTTTGCGGATGCCAAAGTTAACGATAACTATCTACATCTCTACTCCTTGCATTTCTCGTCCGATTTTGGATCAGCCGATGTACGGGAGTCGCAGGCAACAGAAATTGTAGAACACGCCCGTGAATATACGCACCCCGTTGTGATCGGTGGGGATACGAATGCGTTTTTCTATGCCGCTGATGTTGAAGCCGGCGTGCAAACGGATGATGTGATAGGTTCGTTTCTGACAAATGGTTACACCGATGCCCACAGCTCGTTGGACTATGAAATTCGCTATACATGCGATGGAGAATTAAACTCCCAGCCCATTATTGATTTGATTCTCGGTAAAGGGATTTCTTTCACGAATTCAGTGGTTTGCCACGCTGACGATTGTAAGGGACTGAGCGACCACTACCCTGTGTGGAGTACTGTCGTTTGGTAATCTCTTTTTAAGACGACCACAGTCCAGAGAGTTGCTCTGTTCCATCCCTGGTAGCCCCAGGTTATAGAGCAGTCATGCATGATTTAGATAAAAGCATTCGGGAACGGCGTTCGATACGCGGCTTTATACCGACGAAGACAGTTCCTGAATCAACTCTCTTAGAAGTATTGGGCTTGGCTCAGCAAGCACCATCAAACTGCAACGTTCAACCGTGGAAAGTTTTTGTTGCAAAAGGCGATACTCGCGACCGCTTAAGCCAAGAGATGTGTGCTGAGCTGGATGCGGGTAACTTTGGCAACCCTGAAGACCCCATCGATGTTTTCTCCGGTGATTACAAAAAACGACAGATCGAATGCGCAGCAGAGTTGTATGGTCACATGGGCGTTAAGCGGGACGACCACGCAGGGAGGTTTCACGGGCTCAGAAGAAATTTCGAATTCTTTGATGCCCCACAGATAGCTATTGTTTGTATGGAGGAACACTTCGGCATCGGCGTAGCCTTGGATGTTGGAATGTATGTCCAGACGATGATGCTAGCTTTGCACTCCCGGGGGATAGGGAGTTGTGCGCAAGCGAGTATGCGTCACTATCCGGACATCGTTCGACGCGAACTGGGAATTCGAAAAGACTTACGAATTCTATGTGGTGTCGCATTTGGATACGAAGATCATGAAGTGCCAGCCAACCGTACCGTTCAATCACGCAATGATATTGCGAATAACGTCGTTTTTTTAGATTGAAACAGTTTCGTTAAAAACAGAAGGAAGAATGGGTATGTTAAATCAATTTAACAGGTGGATAGGTTTGTCTTGTGTAGGGCTTATATTGTGCTCAGGTTTATTGTGGGGGTGCGGTGGGACTGAAACTACACCGAGCGAGGATGTCGAAGGAGCATCAGAAGTAGGAGATGACTCGGCTGACAACTCAACGGGTGAGAATACAGAACAAGAAGGGTCGGCAGAGGACTCCGGTGAAGCCGAGGGTGACACAGATACAAGTGATCTGGACGATAACCAAGATGGCTCTGACGGCAGTGCGGAGGATACTTCGAGCTGTAACGATTCTCTTGTCATGACGTTTGACTTAAGTGGTAGCCGTTTTCGAGTAGACCCTAAGTCTGGTCTTGCGCAAACAGCGGAAGAAGAGATTGGTCCTGGCCGGGCCGTGCTACGCTTTGATGCAATCAACGGTGCAGCTCAGCTGGGGTCAGTAACACTTCTAGAGTACTCCAATACGGTAGAGTTCAGTGTAAGTGATGTTGATACTGCGATGGAAACATCTGCAGGCCCTGAAGCATGTGGTGCTGCCGTGGGTTCCCTGAGCGGGACAAGCCTTATCTGGTCATCGGTTCTAAAGGATTACACCAGCGAGGGAACAGTAACTTGTAATGCCGGTTCGTTGATTTGCGGCATCATTGGTATGGAAGAGGGTGTGGCCGAAGAGCGCAATTCGGTTCAGGATTTGGATTTGGGCAACTTTGTGTTTGATGCAAATCTAGAGAGTTTTGAAATGGATTGGGTTCAAGTGACCGATGATGATGATGCAACGACGTTCTTAAAGTTATCAGGTTTATTGAGTACAAGTACTTCAGAACAACCGGTCTGTGAGGTTACACCGAATTGTCCCTAGTTTGAATTGAGTGAATTGAGTCCCGGTGAGTGCCAACTCATCGGGACTTACTCTGAATCTTTAAGAGCCTGCTCAATCGTATGAATAAGCCGAAATGGATATTCAATGTTGGGCATGTGACCACATTTTTTAATTTCCACAGCGTGAACTCTGGCAAATTTCTTAGCAGCACGTCGCAGGAGACGAGCTGGAACCAAGAGGTCTTTGTCTCCCCAAACGAGATAGGTTGGAACCATGATCTCGCCCAGTAGCTTAGCGAAGTCCTTTTCTAGGATGTCATCACGAAGACCAGCAATGATTTTTGCTATTCCGTAAACATCGTTGTCATCGAATGTTTCTTCGCAAGTTTTATAAAATCCTTCTGTGAATCTATTCTCAACGCCAAAAACTTGGCCGAGAAGTCCTTTCCATACGCGCGGTAGAATCACCGAAAGGATTTGGTCTCGAAGAATAATTTGGCCGCCAACTCGAAATGGCAGTGGCATCGGTTGGACGCCAGCAGGATTGACGAGTACAGCGCTCTTGATTCGGTCAGGGTGTTCAATGGCAAGCGAGGTGGTAATCATGCCGCCCAACGAGTGTCCTACAATCGTCGCTTTTTCTATTTCGAGATAATCCATCCAGCGGATGATGTGCTCACGGAAATTGTCTACAGAGAAGCCATTACTGAGTTCGGCCGATTCACCGCAACCAGGCAGGTCAATTCCCAATACGCGAAACCTGCGGCTGAAGTGAGGTGCTATGTGAACCCAGTGGGTGAGGTTTGCGGCCAACCCATGAATGAAAATGACAGGTTCCCCTTCACCAGCATCAAAAAATGCGGTTTTGGTATCTCCCATGTGCGCGAAGTATTGGGGAAGCTTAAATGCGCGGTCCCTTCCGGGGCCCATCACATTTTCTTCTGGCATAGGGTGAATACCTTCGTGAAGGCATTGCACGGTATTGGAGGTGGAAGGATTCTTCGGAGCCCACAGCTTTTTAGCGAGGTCTCTGGCTGAATCAACGGTCGAGGTTATGGTGCGGTACATCTACCTCTATTTTACCTCCCAGGTGTCCCCTGAATGCAAGAGGTCATGGATAGTTTTATCCGGTGAGGCCTTTTTTGCGTCGATGACTTGCTGCGTAATGGCATCATCGTAGGTTGGTCGTTCTACTTTCCGTAAAATACCCATTGCGACTGGAAAATCAGGAGGATCCATGCGAGCTAAGCGAAATGCGAGCGTTGGATCAGGGTCTGAGGGATTGTGAACAATAATATCATCTTCGGACACGCCATTTTCGCCGATCGTGGCAACGGCAGGTTTCCCATCCTGAAAAATGAGACCTTTATTACGCTCTTTACCGAAAATCATCGGCTTGCCTTCTTCTAAAATAAGCTGCGCATCGCGCTTTACATCACCTTTGGTGAGATTAACGAAGGCACCGTCGTTAAAGACGTTACAGTTTTGGTAGATTTCGATGAAGCTGGTTCCCTTATGCTCATACGCTTGCTGAAGAATATTTTGCATGAGCTTCGCATCGGTATCGGTGACGCGAGCAACGAAGGTAGCCTCTGCTCCTAAAACGACACTGAGCGGGCGTAAAGGACTATCAATAGATCCCATCGGCGTGGAACTCGTTACTTTCCCAACTTCGGACGTGGGTGAGTATTGGCCTTTGGTTAATCCGTAAATGCGGTTGTTGAAGAGCAGGATGTTCAAGTCAACGTTTCGCCGCATGGCATGCAAGAGGTGATTACCACCAATGGAGAACCCATCTCCATCTCCTGTAACAACCCAGACGCTAAGATCTGGCCGGTAAGATTTCAAACCGGTTGCAAAGGCAGGTGCGCGACCATGAATACTGTGGAAGCCATATGTGTTCATGTAATAGGGAAATCGGCTGGAACAACCGATGCCACTGATAAACGCGAACTCTTCTTTGGCACGACCTAGAGTAGGTAGAAATTTCTGGATGTTGGCCAGAATGGAGTAATCTCCACAGCCTGGGCACCATCGCACATCGATTCCTGCATCAAAGTCTTTTTTCTTCAGCTTGACAGGTTCTGGAGCATTGATTGCTGTCATGAGTTTACTTCCTTTGATCAGTGAACAGGTTTCTCGGCCTGAGCCAATGGGCCTTCGATAATATTTTCCAGTGTCTTTAGCAGGAATGGACTGGTACTTTTTCCACCCATGATTTCTGTGGCCTTACCAACAATTTCGGATTCCTTGAAAGGTTGTCCTTGAACTTTGGTTATCTTCTTAATGTCCACAAGCGTTTCCGCTCGAAGAATCATTGCCAGCTGGCCAAGGTTCATTTCCGCTACAACAACTTGGTCAAAACGAGAAAAGACTTCTTTAAGATCTGGCGGCAGTGGATTGAGGTAACGCAGGTGAATACAGGAAACCTTACGACCTTGAGCTCTTAAGTTGGCCGCTGCCCCCAGAATGACTCCGTAGGTTGAACCCCAGCCGACAATAAGAAGCTCGCCTGAATCTCCGCCTTCAATTGCTGTTGCAGGAATCTCTTCAGTCACGCGTTTTACTTTTTCGTCACGCATACGAATCATCATCTCGTGGTTATGTGGGTCGTAAGAGACACCACCGGTGAGGTGAGCCTTCTCTAGACCACCGAGGCGATGTTCCATTTTGGGAGTACCGGGCGTAACCCATGGGCGTGCGAGAGTTTCGGGGTTTCGGCTGTATGGTTGAAAAGTCTCCGGGTCGGTCCAGCTGAAGGTCTCGATTGGAATGAGTTTATCAGGGTCGGGTAGTTTCCATGGCTCTGTCCCATTGGCGATGTAACCATCGCTAAGCAAAAGAACTGGAGTCATATATTTCAGTGCAATCCGGGCAGCTTCGTACGCCGTTTCGAATGCGTCAGCAGGTGAGGCGCAAGCGAGCACCGGCATCGGAGCTTCACCGTTACGTCCGTAGAGGCCTTGAAGAAGGTCTGATTGTTCAGTTTTAGTGGGTAATCCGGTTGAAGGACCGCCGCGCTGTACGTTGATGGCAACCAAGGGTAGCTCAGTCATAACAGCAAGCCCGATGGCTTCGGCTTTCAGTGCTAGCCCAGGCCCGCTTGTGGTTGTAATGGCCAATGCACCGCCAAATGATGCACCCACTGCCGCGCAGACTGCAGCAATTTCATCTTCGGCTTGAAAGGTTTTAACGCCGTAGGCTTTGTAGCGAGCAAGTTCGTGAAGAATCGTGCTGGCTGGCGTAATTGGGTAGGATCCTAGAAAGAGGTCTCGATTGGCTTTCATAGAAGCTGCCACGAAGCCCATCGCGAGGGAGCTGTTACCGTTTATATTTCGATAAACACCCTCGGTAATCGGCGCTTTCTTTACTTCGAATCGACCATCGAAAATTTCTGCCGTCTCACCGTAGTAATAGCCAGCCTTGAGAACCTTGGTGTTGGCTTCAACCAGCTCGGGCTTTTTGCCAAACTTTTTACCGATCCATTCAACGGTGGAGTCAAAGCTTCGGTTGTAAAGCCAAAGGGTCACACCGAGCGCAAAGAAGTTTTTGCAACGGTCCATGATTTTAGTCGTTAGCCCAGTGTCCTCTAGGGCTTTCGTTGTCATGCCCGTGATATCGATACTGTGGAGCTTGTAAGCTTTTAGGCTTTCGTCTTCGATTGGGTTCGCTGAGTAGCCCGCTTTTTCGAGGTTTCGTTTTGTGAATTGAGCACTGTTGAGAATCAGTGTGCCGCCATCTTTGAGATCTTTCAGGTTGGCAGCGAGGGCGGCCGGGTTCATTGCAACCAATACATCGGGTGCGTCTCCGGCTGTGTGTATCGCATGGCTCGAGAAACTGATTTGGAAAGCGCTGACGCCTGCGAGAGTACCGGCCGGAGCGCGAATTTCTGCAGGGTAATCCGGAAAGGTCCGAAGGTCGTTACCAGATAGTGCAGTCTCTTGGGTAAAACGATTACCCGTAAGCTGCATGCCATCTCCGGAATCACCGGCAAAGCGAATGTTAACGCGGTCTACTTCTTGGACCGGCGTCGTTTCGGAGGAGCTGCCAACTTCTACTTCTACATCGCTCATATTTTACACCATTAGGGCAGGCTGCGGATGGCCTACGACGTGTGTGCATTGGATATTTGAGCCCGAAATGAAGCTCTTCATCCTTAAGCATTCAAATCTGCTTGTCGTCTTGAAACGCAGGTTTAGTCAATAAGATACAAGGAAAAACATTGTAAAAGTAGTGACTATTGGCCGGACTTTGTCTCTAGTTGGTAAAAATCGGTTTATTTCTGAAAATCGAGCGCATTTTGGTGTTTTTCAAGAGTCCAATTGCCGCCTTCAGTTAGAAACTCGGGTCGTGAATCCGGGTAGAGGGCCTGAACCTCCTCGATTTGTTTTCGACCGGAGGGGCTTAGCCCAGATAGAATTAATGTTCCATCTTGAGCTTGAAGCTGGTTAGAAAATTCAAGAATACAAGTTGCGATTGAGAAATCAATCTGACTTTTGTCTTCGATGTGAATAACCACGCATCGCGTGACCTCAGGTGTGAGAACTTGTTTGAGGATTTTTCGAAGTTTCGTCTCGGCGCCAAAAAACAATTTGCCATCCAAACCAACGACACGAAACACCATATCCGTGAGTCCTGGAGAATCAGAAAGGGGCGTCGCTTGGAGCTCGGTGCCGCGGATAGAGTACTGGAAGGCTCGGAGTTTTCGGTAACCCATGATGTTCATCAGAATGCTAAGGGCAATGCCGGTGTAAATCGCAAGATCGAGCGTGAGGGTGCATGTGGCAACGAGGGTAATCAGAAAGCTGACTTTATCAGCAAGGGCCGACCGGAGGGTGGCGCGAATCCGCGGAAGGTCGATTAAGTCCCATGCGACAATCATGAGCAAGCCTGCTAACGCAGCCAACGGCGTTTGGTTAATAAGCTCTCCGAAGCCCGCGAGCACTGCCAGCATCATGGTCCCAGAGAGAACACCGGCCATTCGAGTTTGTGCACCTGCTACCTGATTCAATTTAGAGCGCGATGGACTTCCACTGATGGGATAACCGCCGCAGAAAGCAGCCGTGATATTAGCAAGCCCTTGACCACTGAACTCCACATTGTTGTCGATAGGTTGTTTGCTTTCAAAAGCGAGCGTTCGGGCCACTGAGCTAGACTCAACAAGTGATAGCATCGTCAGTGCGAAAGCAATGGGGAGCAATGATGGAACAAGGCTTAGATCCGGTTGGGTAAACTGGGGAAACCCACTGGGTATTGGGGAAATGTTTTGAATAATACTCAGTCCGCCTTCGCTTAATCCAAAAATGCTTGAGCACAAGGTCGCAAGCACGATGGCGATAACGGGGCTTGGCAGGGTTTGGCGAAACTTCTTGAGGGCTGCGATAAAGAGGGTCGTTGTGAGCCCAATGCTGACGCTAAGCCAGGACACGGAATCAAGCTGGGCAAACCAGCCGCTGAGCATTTGATAGATATTTCCATGGGCAGCGGAGGTACCGGTTAAATTAGGAAGTTGTCCGACGGCGATTAGGACACCAGCTCCTGTGATATATCCCAGTACAACTGAGCTAGAAATAAGGCCGATCAATGCTCCCACACGAAACCAACCGGCGAGAATCTGGAAGAGCCCGACCATAAGAGCGGTCGTAAGCGCTATTTCAGCCGGGTCGGCACTTAGATTGAGAGCTAAAGTCCCAGCAAAAAGAAGACTAAGGGCATTGGTCGGCCCCGTGATGACGTGACGCGAGCTGCGCATCAATGAGCCGACAATCGTGGGAACGGTGGCCGCATAGAGGCCCATGACCGGCGGGATTCCGGCAATTAAAGCATAAGCAATGCCCTGAGGGATGGCCATGAAGAGAACTGAGCTCGCCGCTAAAAAGTCTGCCCGGGCATGTTTCGACGGGTACGGCTTCAAATCTATAAATGGAAGAAATCTCATCGCCTGCTTTTTGTGATGAAGAGCCCGAATTACTCTGAGTAAACAAACCCATAGCGTTAGTTTTTATCAGATACAACCGGCACCGTTACTGGATTTGTGACAGGTCGATACAATCCTGAACTGTTCTAGCCATAGGCCTTTGAGGGATACATAAAACATGCCTTGTATTCGTATACAGATGTTAGGGACCGACCTGGAAACCATGGATTCGGTAGAGCTTTTGGGACGCAGCTCCCAGTGCTTGGCCGATGTACTTGGCGGTGGGAACCACTATGTGATGGCGCTTTGGGAACCCCAGGATAAAGGTGTCTTGAGTGGTCTTAAGGTTGATGTGATGGGCCTTACCGAAAATGAGCTACCAGACCGAACGCTTCTCTCTGAGGTACTTTCGTCCCTTTTAAAGACTTATTTACCGAAGCTTGAAAGCCAAACGGAGCTGACTATTCGTGAAGGTGAGCGCAGCGAGTGGGATGATTGGGAGGCCGGAGCCGTCGATGGCTTCCGAGTGGTTTATGGTATTTACGAGCCCGGTAGACCGTATAAAAAGCAGTCTTAATTAGGCCAGTGCGATTTCTTGGCCAGGCGCATTCTCTTTTTTAGCTTGATCGTTACGCGCTGCTTCAAGTTCATCTAGATAACTTTGTTTCACATCACCTGTGATGTAGCTGCCTGAGAAAACTGAATCCTCAAATTTAACCCGTTCGGGATTTCCTTCACGGGCAGAATCTAAGAGGTCCTCAAGGTGCTGGTAAAACAGTCTATCGGCGCCAATCGCTTCCTGAACTTCTTCAGTGGTGCGGCCATGGGCAATCAGCTCGCTCGCTGCAGGCATATCAATTCCATAAACATTGGGATTACGGACCGCAGGTGCCGCAGATGCGAAATAAACTTTTTTCGCGCCAGCTTCACGCGCCATTTGAATGATCTGGGAGCATGTTGTCCCACGCACGATGGAGTCATCGACCAAGAGCACATTCTTATCTTTAAACTCGAGTTCAATCGCGTTGAGCTTTTTGCGAACTGACTTTTTACGCAGTTGTTGGCCGGGCATGATGAAGGTTCGGCCGATGTAGCGATTCTTAATAAAGCCTTCGCGGTATTTAACACCGAGGTGATGCGCCATTTGAATGGCCGCTGAGCGACTTGTATCGGGAACAGGAATCACAACATCGATATCGTGGTCAGGCCAATCGTCTTTGACTTGTTGGGCTAATTTATCACCCATTCTAAGCCGCGACTTATAGACTGAAATGCCGTCGATGATGGAGTCTGGCCGCGCGAGGTAAACGTATTCAAAAATACAAGGGTGATGTTCTGCTGAGTCTGAGCAGATATCTGAAGCGGGCTCTACACTGTGGCGAAAAATAACAGCCTCACCTGCGTCGATATCTCGAACAAGTTCAAAGCCAGCCACGTCGAGGGCCACGCTTTCACTGGCGAGCATGTATTCATCACCGTCTGGACTGGTTCGTTTACCGAAAATCACTGGACGAATTCCGTTGGGGTCTCTGAATCCGATGAGCCCAACATTTGGAAGCATGGCAACAACGGCGTACCCACCTTTGCATTTGTCGTTTACTTCACGAACCGCTGCGAAAATATCCTCATCGGTTGGGTGAGTGACATCCGAGGGAAGTGCGTTGGCGAAGATGTTGAGGAGTACTTCGGAGTCCGAATTCGTTGCTAAGTTGATGCCTGAATCGGTGAGTTCTTTTCGGAGGCTATCGGTGTTGATGAGGTTACCGTTGTGAGCCAGGGCAATTCCGTGTGGGCTGCTGAGGCAAAATGGCTGAGCTTCGTGCGCATCTGCTGACCCTGCGGTAGGGTAGCGAACGTGTCCTAGCCCTAAATTACCAGTGAGTTCGTGCATATGGCTGGGTCGAAAAACATCCCGGACGAGGCCGTTGTTTTTACGCACATTGAGCCGGCGTCCATCGGACGTGGCAATGCCTGCTGCATCTTGCCCGCGGTGCTGTAATACGGTTAAAGCATCGTAAATACGGACACTTACAGACTCAGTTCCAGCGATTCCAACGATGCCGCACATGGTAACTCCTCATGGGCCAATGGGTGGCCTCAGAACGGAAAATCTATCCCTGAAGCAACCTAATAACAACGGTCGAAACGTCACATGGAGGCTATACCGCATTGTGTCAAGCATGTTTGATCGAGCAGCGCCTGCCCAAATCGAGCGATCTTCATTGAATCCAGCCATTTTGACGCAACACAGTTGATTTTACGCCGATAATTCTACGAGATCTCCATTTGCCAGTGACCGGTAAGCGGTGGTTCAATATCTAGAGCGATGGCCTCATTGGTTGTTGCTGAGCCGGAGTTGAAAAATGGCAGATAAAGTGGGGGGCGGTTCGAACGTCCGTGACCTGATTCGTAAATTTGAAGACGGTACCGCCCATACCGATGATGGGTCAGCAGACGGTAAAGCCTCCGACAAAGGCCGCGACACCATTGAAGACGGACTGGTGGCACGTCGTGTCGCTGAACTCGAGAAAAAGCCGGCCGAGACTCCACCTCAAAATTTGAACAAAGACGACTTTTCGGAATTAGCAGCGAAGACCGACGGCTTTGTACGGGATATGGCGGCTCGCTGGGCAGGAAAAGCTAAGCCCCAAACCATGAGGTCTCCTGCCGATGGTCTCGAGCAACCTAACACCGATCGACCAACGGGGCGTGCTCATGCCAACGACCTCGCAAAAGTACCCGAGGAACTCAATCGGTCTCTGTTGACGGTGGGAGCCGCCCAGGATGTAGAAATAACACCAGCCTTTGACCCGACGATGAGCGGCTTCAGCTATTCCATTACCAAGCTACCCACTGACCTAAACGCCGAACGCGTAGAGTTTCAAATTGAGACCGGTGGTAAGAAATATAACCTGGCCGGTGCCGGACCGTTAACAAAAGACGATATTGAGCGCATTGCAGAGAGTTCTGCTCGCACTTGTTTTCTACTTACGCAAACCGGTGTTGAGACTTTCAAAGCAGCTACTCTAAGAACTGGAGGCAGCTTGCATGTGGACCATCCAGTTTTGAACGAAGATGGTACCTTGGCTAGACAAGCACGAAAGCTTGGAGTTGAAGGGCAACTCACGAGTTTCGATCTTGAGAAGGATGGTCAGATTGATTTTGGAACTGGCGAAAAGCGCTATCACGCATCGGCGACCGAGAGTTTATTATCCCAAGAGTCCTTTGTTGATTCAGATGGAGGCCTATCGAATTTAGGGGATGCCTTGGTTGGGTTTGTGAAGGCCGCCTTCGAGCAAGAGAAGGTAGACCAAGGTTCCGGTCGGAAAGTGTCCTGGCCAAGTGTTAAGGATATTATAGGAACTAAGGATAGCGAGAATGTTGCCAAGGACGTGGTCGCGGCCATGACCCCAAGAGGTATTCCTGAAAGCAGCAACGAAGATATCACGATAAAGCCTGGTTCAGATGTTAAGCCTGAAGGTGTCGCCGGTGCATTATCAAGTGATTCAACCCTTAAAACCGATAACCGGACGATTTCAGATGTGTTTGATTTTGCCGAAGCTAAGGTTCGAAAAAAACGCGAACAGCCCGGCTATATTGGAAGCATCTTACGAGGTACAGACTACCAACCCGTATTCTCAAAAGGGGACAACTGGTTCAAGAAGGCTGGCGCAGGCGTTGGCAACTGGATTACCAAGATTCTGCAAAAAGCAGGAAGCGATCTCGTTCATAAAAAAATAGAAGGCAAGAAATCGATACCCATCTCTGCAGAAGAGGGCCGAACGATAGGCTTAGAGTTTTCTATCAGCGGCCAGAAAACACGTGAGCGCGATATCCCAGATAATGACCCTCGCTTGTTGGCGATTGAAAAGTATCGCGCCGAGTACCCCGGCGGACTTCCGGTTTGGGTGAAGGGCGAGCTTGGTGAGAAGTTTGGGGTAGATTTGGGTCATTCCATTCCTCTGGGCGCAACAGGGTTGATGGCCAATTTTGGTTTTGAAGCGAATCAAAGTTTGACCTTTGGTATGGAGCGACTGGTTTATTTTGAATCACCGAGTATGGACGCGGTGAAAAGGGTAGATGACCAAGCCAAAAGACTTATGCGGATGCCACTTAAAGCCGAGAATTTCGAGAAGATGGAAGAGGGCGCAAGCTTTAGCATAAAAGGCGATGCAAATATTCGATTGGATGCAGCATTGGGCCTAGGTGTATCGGTACCAGCTCTTAACAACGTGCCACCGCTTAGCAAGTTGGTAAACGTTGGTGCAAGTGTCGAGGCCGGTGCATTTGTAGCGATGGGCGGCGCGTTCAATATGAGCGTGACCAATCATGGAGACGGCAAGGCGCGACTTGTTATTGGCAATGATAAATCGGTGGAAGCTGGCATTCATTTAAAAGCTTTTGCTGGCGCCGAGGTGGAACAAGAAGTTTTGGTGAATATTCTGCGAGGCTTCGTGGATTATGTAGCAGATGGCGGTGACCCGTCTGCGTTTGAAAGTCAGCTAGAAAATGACGCTGAAAAAGCCTTGGCCTCTTCGATGTCCGGCTACATGCGTTTGCTCAATAAAAACTTGGCCGAAGGTGTGGGCACTGGCGCGATGAACCATCTCGTTACTCAGTATGGCTCCGCTGCTTTTGAAGCTCGCAAGGGTATTAAGCTTAAGAAAGATTTTGATACGAATCTCGATTTCAATTTCAATGCGACGAATATTGTAACTTTACCGCGTGCGGATATGGTTCCGGAAGAGCTGCGCAATGACCGTAAACCAGGGCAGCCCCTGAAAATCGAGGCAGGGAAGGTCTCTCGGCTTGCTTACAATATGGCCATCCGAGGCGACTTAAGATTGTGCCAGCAACTGGCACTCGTTCGCGCTTCTGGGGTGCGAGTCAATGAGGAAGTCACTGCAAGTGAGCGGGTTGTTAGCGATTCAATCGAACTGCGATTGCCATTTGTAGAGTTTGCTCGTCGGCGCTCTGTGGGTTCGAAGACGATTGATGCCTATACGCCAGAGCTAGGCCGGACGAAAACAGCCATTGAGTCGTTTGATTATGAATACAAAGGGCTCTTTGGCGATGTTGAAGTAAGCGGCCATGACCTTCGGGTGCACACGCCGAAAGGGAAATCTCAAGAGGCGCTGTTTTTTGGATCTGACGAGAACTTCTCTGCGGATTTCGTTGTCGAGAATCTTACGGAGAAGTGGACGAACCATGATGAAATGCAAAATTATATGGGTATTCTCGATGCCTTAAGTGAAGGGCAGCTCGCGGATAGATGCCGAGAAGCTTTGGAGCAAGGTGATTTTCGAGATGTTCCGGATGACAGTATAGGCCTCATTGATAGGCTTTTTAATGTACCCAAGGAATATGGAAGAACCACCGCACACTTGCATGTTTGGCTTGGCGAAAAAGGTCTAAGGAGCCTTCTCGACGATGATACGCATGAGGACGACCTCTACATGGCCATCGGGGAGATATTCACAAATCTAAGCGGTGAATCAAAAGAAACCATGCCGGAGTGGGCTCTTCCTGGCGCGGACCGAAGTATTGAACGCCGCGGGGAGCGCATTGATGTATCCGGTGGTCCCGCCTTGATGTACGACTTTCATAAGGCCGAGCGCAGCTTAAAAACAGCGCGCTACTTGGTAGACAATATCAAGTCGCTGCGTGGAAAAATGCAGGCTGCGGATACACCGGAAAAAGAAAAAGTCGTTGCACAAGACATTCGAGATTTTCTAGGTGACTGCAAAGATAGAATGAGTGCTTACGCCGCTCTTGCGATGCTGGTGCCAGTTGAGCAGCGTGCGGTTGAAATGCGTCTTACAGCGCTGCGTGAAGATGAAACTCCAATTCGGTTTACGTATATTCAAGATGGAAGAAGCTCCGAACTCCTTTATGCTACAGGCTTTGCGCAGATGGCCATGGCCCAACTTAAGCGCTACGGTGTTGCGCTGGATTCAGAAACACGGCTGCGTATCGGCAACCTTTTGGGTAAGGTTCGAGGCGAATTAAACTCCCCGTCGCCAGATCTTTTTGTGATTGACCGTTCGATGCGAGTGCTTCGCCAGGAGCTGGCGCTCATGGATGAAACGGCTCCAAAGCTTATGGACGTCATTGAGGGCGATATAGGCATGGCGCGAGCCTATATGGACTCAATACCATCTGTTGAAACCATTGAGTCTGTCTTGCCTGGTCCACTTGGTACTGAATTGTCTATTTTGCGAATGACGACTGAGAGAGAGCTGAATAAATCAAATCCGGACATGACGCTCTTGAGAGGCAAGTTCAAAAACATTTTCGATAAGATGCCAATATACCGAAATCTTCAGGCCGCAGACTCTATCATCGACAGCACAGCGATGTTGGCCAATAAGCTTGCGGCAAGCGAGCCGGAGCTTGCGCAATCGGCAGTAGAGGCAGTGAACCAATTTAGAAAAGCAATGGAAGCCGATGAACTCGATGACAAAGCAATTCAGAAGGCAGTAGAAAACATCACCTCGGTTAACCGAGTTTTAGTGGGCGAGCTTGAAGATGAAGTTCAGGCGAAGGGCGAAATCGCTGCGCTTGAAGTTATTGAGAAATCAAAAATCTCCGGGTCAGTGGGCGGCGACCCAAGTATCGACCGCGATTTAGCCGCGGCCCGTGAAGCGGAAGGCATCAAGTATAAAACCTTGGCCGGAAGCGCTTCAACTGCAGCCGTATCTTATTTTGAGCGAACGGGTGCAGTTCCCAAAACATTTATCGGGACGGCTCGTAAGTCTCTGGGTGAGGGTGTGGTCACAGCTTCCATGGTTCGCGAAGCCGAATTGGCGATGGCCAACAGTGCTCCAACCGGCAGGCTCGATATACCAACGCTTCCAAACGCGAAGGTAAACGATATGATTCGTTTACTGCGTGATGGGAATGCGTCCGGATTTGTTGAGCTGGCAGATGCTCTGCGGTTTCGGCAGCCTGTTTCATTTGATGTACCTAAGGTGATGGTGCTCGACAGCCTCTTAGCGGGGATAGCTACTGCAGACCGTGAAGCGTTTTTAGAGAAAGTGCCCTCCAACCGTAAGGCAAAGTTTAAGCGTGTATTTGCTGATATCGATTCAGACCGTAAGCATGGGCTCGAGCGAACCGACGGTAAAAGTTTGAAGGCTAATTTATTGGCGACCCCATCTTTCAAGCAAGATGTTGATTTCTTAAAGGCCCTTATTAAAAAGGACCCAGCGAGATTTTCATCCTCACTGGATAGCCTGGGTTACAACGGTGCTTTTTCTCAGCTGCAGGGTAAGTCGACTTCTCGCTTAGAGGATGTATTTGGCTGGATGAGTGGAGACGAACTCAATGAAGTGTGTTCGAAGATTGATAGCAAGCAATATGCGAGATTTTTAGAACTTGTAAAAAGCTCGGACCTAAGGCCTCAAACCAGGGCACGGCTGGCTGGACAAATCGTTGATAATAATTTCTTCTGGCGACAAGAAGAAGAACTGGTTGCCGCGTTGGTAACCGGGATGAATGCAGGTGATTTGAGACTTTTCTTTGACCAGCTTTATACCGACGGAAAATTAGAGCGTTTCTTAGATGCGGGCAGCTGGTGGCAAACGTTGCTTAAGGTTATTACATTTGGTTTGGCTCGTTTGTGGACCCACGATAACGAAGCGGCCATGCGTATTGTGGCAAAGCAGGGCTGGAGTAGCTCTGAGCTGAAGGCGCAGTACAATAGCCATGTTCCGTTTGTGGACCGAATTGAAAAGGATGCCGAAAATATTCTTCTGGACTCCGTTTTAGGTACAGTGCCGATGGATCCTTTGGTGGCCAGTGGCTGCCGTGCGGTGCATAGCATCGTAGGGAATGTTAAGTACTATCACTATAAAGATATCCCGAAAGCCGGATTGAAGATGCTGGAGAAAGCAGCCGAGGGAGCCGGTGAAGCCTTGGTTCTGCGGCTGGTTGATGTCGCTAAAAATGGTGGTACGCCCGCTGAGATTAAAGAAGAGTACAAGAAGTTTTTCGAGGGGCTTTCACCCGAAGCGGTTGCCCATCAGTTTCGTACCGGCGATGTGGATGGAACGGCTACCGTTCTGGCGCGAGCGCTTCGAGATGGAGCTGTTAAGAAGCTTACCTCTGAAGCCAAGCGCGGTCGAAACTCATTTATCACGCCTGAGCTTATTACGTTTCTCGGTGATTCGACTCAGAGTGGTGTTATGGAAACACCGCCTGAACCCGAAGAAGATGGGGCATCATAGGGTTTCAATGGATTCAATGGTTGCGACTCCAGCGGTGACTGTCCAGATGATATTGTAGCGTTTGAGTTTGCAGCCAAAGGATCTCTCCGAGTCTTGGTCCTGAATATAGGCTGGTCTGGGATCTAGCGAGACGACTTCTTCAACGAGTGCTTGAAGTTTATTGCCTGAGCGCTCTCCGAGCATTTCTAAAAACGTATTCGATTCATCCGAAAATAGGACTTCAAGCTTTGGATTGGGCGCTTCTTGCGCAAAACCAGCCTGAGCATCGGGCAGGCTATCTGACCATGGTAGGTAGGGTTTGATATCGAAGACGGGTGTCTCGTCGAGAAGGTCGACACCTGAGAGAAAAAGCTTTACGCCGTCACTGGTATCAATTCTATCGAGTTTAACGGCGCTAAGGCCCAGTCGGTTTGGCCGGTGAGTGGAACGTGTGGCGAAAACCCCAAGCCGCTGGTTGCCACCGAGCCGAGGTGGGCGAACCATGGGGCGAAAGTTCTCTTCATCTACACCATGGAAAAGAAAAGAAATCCAAATGTGAGTGAACTCATCAAGGCCGCGGACACTTTCTATCCGGTTGAAAGGATGAACCAGTACCAAAACAGCATTGGCGTTTGGGGCAAGTCCGGGTTGACGAGGAATTCCAAATTTCTCTTTAAAGGGCGATTGAATATAGCCGATAGGTTTGAGGTTATAGTTGGTTGATTCGCTCATGATGGGTGCTTACCTATTTCGAGTTCACCGTATCCGGTTAGAGGATCAAGAGGGCGGCTGAATGTGAGAGCATCACAGATCATAAGAACCAGCTCCGCCGTGGTGTGGATGATGTTTCCGGCGAGCAGATGACCGCCTATGACTTCTCCTTTGGCATCAGCGATACTGATATGGATGTGGACACCATCGGGGGAAAGCGTGCCCACTAAAGAAACTATCTCGAATGGACCTTGAAATCTTTGTGTCTCTTTGGCTCCAGCAAGTCGAAGATGAGCACTTTGCAGGCTACCCACACATGATAACACGGCCGCGGCCTTAAGAGAGTGAGTCTGTACCGCCTCTTCCAGTGCACTTTTGAGGCAGGTTCCTGGCGCGAGTCGTGTGGCCAATAGCGTTCCCAGACTGGAATGCCATGAAGCATGTTGCAGGGAGGCTGGCTCAGGTGTGTCAGTTTGTACCGGTTGCGACATTCCGCATTCCTTCGCCTTGAAAAGGTTGAGTGTTTTTATTGGCACGTGGATTGCCTCTTGAGCAAGTGAAAAGAAGCAAGGAGGCAGCAGATGTTCACAGGTGTATTGATTATTGGAGCAATTTCGTGGGGTATGGTTGGCACTACCCATTGGGAGGAAACGCTTTATGTGGAGGACGAACTTGTATCGCGTACAGAATGCTCATTGAAGTTTGAAGAGGGTTGGCACAGTGAGAGGCGAATGGAGATTGAGAGTTTTCGTGCCTATTGGCCTGAATTAACAGCTCAACAACAATGGGGTCAACTCGGCATTCAAGCCGTACATCACAATTTGAAGGGAGAGATGGTTCAGATTGATACGGAGCATTTTCAGCATAGGTTTGAATACCGGGAAGGTTTTCTTCAAAAGATTCATACCCGTGACCCTTGGGAGGAGCATGAGTACGAGGTCGTTTGGGAAAACGGTCTGCCAACGAAGTTGGTCGGATATTTGGAGCGTATTCATTTGTTTTACGATGCAAAGCGCCGTCTGGTGCAAGTAACCGAGACCTGGCTAGATGAGCCCGAAATGAGAAGAGAAATTATTTTTAATGACTACAGAAAGGATGCGCGCCGCCCCCTGCCGTTTTCAATGGGCTGGCTATTTACGAGGGACGGAACAATGAATCCCCAATGGATGACTGCTTGGTGGCTGAGTAAACAGCGCTACCCACAGGCAGTGGCTCAATCGAATCAAGATTGAAGAGCAAGTTCATGGTAGAAAGCGCTGAGAAGCTCTCTGGCAGCCCGGGTTGGTGGTGTTTTTGCTGAGCGAACTGCATCTTCAACTTGGGCAACTTTTTGCTGCATGGACGGGTGGCTTTTTAACGAAGTTTGAAGTTCGTCGTTTACCATGGACCATAACCACTTGAGCTGTTGCTCGGTTCGCCGCGTATGCAGAGTCTTGTTTTCGAGCGCTTGGTCGTGATGTTCCGTGACCTTATCCCAAACACCATCTACACCGATGTTGTTTAAGGCGCTGCAGGTAAGGACGGGCGGCTTCCAGCCGTTTTCTCCGGTGTGGAGAAGTGCCAAGGCACTGCGGTAGGTTTGCGCGGCTCGGTTGGCTTTGGCTTGCATGTCGCCATCGGCTTTGTTGACCACAAGCATATCAGCCAGCTCCATAAGGCCGCGTTTGATCCCTTGAAGTTCGTCGCCGGCTCCGGCCAGCATCAGGACCAAAAAGAAATCGGTCATATCGGCTACAACGAGCTCGGATTGACCAACTCCCACAGTTTCAACGAGCACTGTATCGAAACCGGCTGCTTCACAGCAGAGAATCGCCTCTCGGGTTTTGCTCGCCACACCACCTAAAGTACCAGAGGCGGGGGATGGACGAATAAATGCATTGGCATCGATGCTCAAAGTATCCATTCGGGTTTTGTCGCCAAGAATACTGCCGCCAGACTTCGCACTGGATGGGTCTACTGCAAGCACCGCGACTCTGCGCCCCTGACTTGTTAGATGCCCGCCAAGGGTTTCTATAAAGGTGCTTTTACCAACGCCTGGTACACCAGTGATGCCAACTCTCATGGAGTTGCCCGTATGAGGCATAAGTTCTGTGAGTAGGTTGGAGGCTCTCGTTTGATCTGCGGGCCGTGACGACTCCATCAGAGTAATCGCTCGGGCAAGAATGCCACGGTTGCCCGATAGTACCCCGTCTCGTAGTTCTTCGAGGCTTAGTTTGGGGCGCCGCGGTGTCATTTAGCTATCGCCTTCTTGGAGCCCGAGCCGTTCTTCGAGTTTCTCGAGAAGCTCGATGGCGGCCTTTGGAATCACGGTACCGGGCCCAAAAATAGCACTCGCTCCGGCTGCGAAAAGTGCTTCGTAATCTTGCGGAGGAATCACGCCACCTACAACGATGAGGATGTCTGCACGCCCAAGCTTGGTTAGCTCTGAGAGCAGCTCGGGTACCAGGGTAAGGTGACCGGCTGCTAAAGAGCTTACGCCCACTACGTGAACATCGTTTTCGACGGCTTGGCGTGCGGTCTCTTCCGGTGTTTGGAATAAAGGACCAATGTCTACATCGAAACCAGCGTCGGCGAAGGCTGTGGCAATCACCTTCTGTCCGCGGTCGTGACCATCTTGACCCATTTTAGCCAACAAAACCCGTGGACGACGGCCTTCGAGTCTTTCGAATTTTTCAATGGCTTTTTGGATGGGCTCCATGTCGTAACCACCGGCACTGAGTTCTTTGTTGTAAACACCCCGAATGGCATGAATGGTCGCTTTGTGGCGTCCGAATACCTTTTCGAGTGAGTCGCTAATCTCTCCTACTGTACAACGTGCGCGAGCGGCTTGCACGCTCAGGTCGAGAAGATTGCCTTCTTTACGTTCTGCGGCCTGGGTGAGGTTGTGCAGGGCAGTGTCTGCCGCTTTCGGGTCACGTTCAGCACGAAGCTTCTTGAGACGAGCGAGTTGAGCTGCGAGTACGGCGGAATTGTCTACTTGACGTACATCCACTCGCTCTTCTTCTTCGAGCGCGAAAGCATTGATACCCATGACGGTTTGAGCGCCTGAGTCGATTCGAGCTTGAGTCCGGGCAGCCGCTTCCTCAATTCGCATTTTCGGAAGACCTTGAGTGATGGCCTTAGCCATGCCACCGAGTTCTTCAACCTCTTGCATATGCGACCATGCTTTTTGAACGAGGTCGTGGGTTAGTTTTTCTACGTAGTAACTTCCGCCCCAAGGATCTGCCGATACGCATGTGTCGGTTTCTTGTTGGAGAAAAAGCTGAGTGTTACGAGCAATACGAGCCGAGAAATCGGTTGGTAAAGCCAGTGCTTCGTCGAGTGCATTGGTATGTAGGCTTTGGGTGTGACCTTGGGTTGCAGCCATTGCTTCGATACAGGTTCGGCTGACGTTGTTGTAAACGTCTTGGGCAGTAAGGCTCCAGCCACTGGTTTGGCTGTGGGTACGAAGGGAGAGGCTCTTCTTATTCTTAGGGTTAAATCCTGAGATGAGCCGGCTCCATAAGATTCTTCCGGCTCGAAGTTTGGCAACCTCCATGAAGAAGTTCATGCCAATGGCCCAAAAGAATGAGAGCCGTGGGCAGAAAGCATCTACATCGAGACCGGCTTGAACGCCCGTGCGAACATACTCCAAACCATCTGAAAGCGTATAAGCCAGCTCAAGATCGGCCGTGGCTCCTGCTTCTTGCATATGGTAGCCGCTGATGCTGATGCTGTTAAAGCGTGGCATATGCTGGCTGGTGTAACCAAAGATATCAGCGATGGCTCGCATGCTTGGGGACGGCGGATAAATGTAGGTGTTACGCACCATGAACTCTTTGAGGATACCGTTTTGAATGGTTCCTGCGAGGTCCTTAGGAGCTACGCCTTGTTCCTCGGCCGCCACAATATAGAGCGCCATGATGGGGAGTACGGCTCCGTTCATCGTCATCGAAACCGACATCTGATCCAAAGGTATCTTGTCGAAAAGGATTCGCATATCGAGAATGCTATCGATGGCCACACCGGCCATGCCCACGTCCCCCTTCACCCGTGGGTGGTCGGAGTCGTAACCTCGGTGGGTGGCAAGGTCGAAGGCTATACTCAGGCCCTTTTGGCCAGCAGCAAGGTTCTTCCTATAAAATGCATTGGACTGCTCTGCGGTTGAGAACCCTGCATATTGTCGGACTGTCCAGGGGCGCATGACATACATGCTGGAGTAGGGACCGCGTAGGTATGGGGGGGCACCAGGAACTGTACCGAGATGGTCGAGCCCTTGGAGGTCGGCTGCGCTGTAGAGTGGCTTAATCCCAATCTGTTCAGGCGTGAGCCAGCTGGATGCATCTGGAGCATGGCCCATTTGTTTGCTGGCTTGTTGTTGCCACGCATCTAGATTGGGGTTGCCCTTGGCTTGCCAGGGTACTTGGGTAAAGTCGGGTATTTGGCTCATGATACTGCCTCCCACTGCTTCCACACCCGGGCGAGAGCATCCAATGCGTTGCATCCTAGGTAGATAAAGTCTTGAACACCGGCTTCGCGAAGGTCAGCTTCACTTTTACCGGGGCGCCCGGCAAGCACAATCCACTTGGCTCCGGCATCACGTAGCGCCGATGCAACTTGTGTTGCGTGTTGCTCATACAAAGCGTCGCTGCCGCAGATAACAGCCACTGAGGTGCCTGACTGTTTGTACGCGGTTACGAGTTCTTCAGGTGAGACACTGCCTACTCCAGCAATGCTCTCAACACCGCCACAAGCAAACAGGTTCGCGCTGAAAGTAGCTCGGCCGGTATGCTGTGCAATGGTTCCCAGGTTTGCCGAGAAGAGGGCAGGCCGCTTTCCCTGTCGTGCCATGAAGGCGTCGCTTAAGTCTCTAAGCTCTTCGAATGCTTGAGCATCGGGTCTCACAGGCAATGCAACAATCGTTTCAGAGCCGGGCGTAGCTGCTGGCGGTTGCATTTCCGGCAAGGGATCAAGTGCAGCCTCATCGAGGTTGGGGAACTGATTAACCCCAGTAATCGCTTGTTTGCGTTTGGCAAGTGAAGCAGATCGGGCTTTATAAACAGCTTCGATATCCGATTGAATGGCGCCATTTCGCAGTGCTGCAATCATGCCACCTTGTGCTTCTACGGATTGAAAAATGGACCATGCTTTTTCACAAAGCTGAGCGGTAAGCTCCTCGATGAAGTAGGACCCGCCAGCAGGATCGATCACGCGATTGAGATGAGATTCTTTTTCGAGCACCAGCTGAGTATTACGAGCTACGCGCCGACCGAAGTCATCGGCCGGACGAAGGGTAGAATCCCAAGGCAGCGTGGTGATGGCATTGGCGCCAGCGACAGAGCCAGCAAAGGTGGTCGCTGTGTTTCGAAGCTGATTCACCCAAGGGTCCCGTTTGGTAAGGATACGCCTTGCTGGATGCACTCGAATCCACGCACCGGCAGCCGTTCCACATGCATCGGTTATCTTAGACCAGAGAGTTCGAAGAGCTCGGATGGTAGAGATACCCGCAAAGAACCGTGCATCGAGTGCTAGGTGAAATCCAATTTGGGAAGCTGCTTCGCTAATATTCAAACCTTCTGTTTCCATGGCACGTAGATAACTCAGCCCGGAAGCGATGGCATAGGCGAGGCACTGCGCGTCACTTGCCCCCGCAGCATGGTAGGGCTCTGTTGAAACACTGACAGTTCGCATTTTAGGAAATTCAGATTGGTTCATCTTTGAAAGTTGACCAAGCCGAGCCAATGCCTGCTCCGCAGAGCCGGCCATAGGGTGACCTTGAGCAAACCCGCCAATGGGGTCTTGCATAAAGCTTCCAGTTGCATCTTCGGCGTGGGTGCGAAGAATTTTGGAGAGGACTTTCGATGATTGCTCGGCGTGGCGCCCTCCGCTTAAGTACACACTCGCCATGTTGAGGTGAACGCCTTGCAATGCGGCGCTGGCGTTATCCAAGCTGGATGCATCGTTACTCGCGATCAAGTGAACCGATGCAACCCCTTTACCAAGGTCGCGTAAAACGGCGTCGTTGAGATTGGGTGTGTTGAGCGCGTAGGTTTGTTGAATTTCCCATCCGGATCGGCTCGTAGATAATGGCTCGTCGCCGCGTGTGTGGGGAAACGTCCCGGGCATTCCACCTACATCATCTACCGTTTCGCCGGGCAGCGGGTTGTAGAGCGGAGCAATGGCAATACCGTCGTAGGTTTGGGTGACGAGACGTTTGGTAAAGTCTGCCCCTTTAAGGTCGGCCTCAACTTGGGTCTGCCATGACTGCGCCAGTTCTTTGGCTGCGGGGTAGGCGGGAGAATCGGGTAAGCTCATGATATCTCTCAGGTTGTTTATCTGCCGCCTTGATATGTGATTCCGCGGCTGATTGCTACCATGCAAGCCGCTTTTGATCTCTTCACTTGTGACTGCGCCTAGCGTCTGGCTGTTTCATTCAGAGGGTGATATTTCTAAGAAGGAAGTACCTAATTGACGTTTAAGAACAAGGGTTTGGAGCGGGGCCATGAGTGCTGATTCGGAGAAGTCGCGAACCGTACGCGAGCTAGGCGGCGATATTTTTGCGGCGATAGCTGCCTCTCAGGACAACCCGGAGTATTGGGCCTTGAAACAGGTCGATTTCGCCGGGCAAAAGATGTTGGTCGAATTGACGATGCGAGTGCTGGCTCAGCACGTGGGCACGACGATTAGCCAAGATGCAGCTCTACCCGTTAAGCCGTTGGACGAAGGTCCTGTTTAAGCAACTCGATTTTTCAAAGGCTTGATGTAGGAGGCCGCTATTTCTGATCCATCTGATATCCCTCTTGGCCGTTTTGGCCGGCTTGCAAAACTCGCAAGAGCCGGGGCCCGGACCGGTGCTACATTATTGCTTTCAAAAGATGCTCGTCAGAGTGCTCTAAAAACAACGGAAATGCTGGGGCAGCTTCGTGGAGTGGCTACGAAAATTGGCCAGATGATGAGCTATGTAGATGGTCTAATTCCTCCCGAGCATCGCGACGCTTTCGAGCAAACAATGGCCAAGCTTCAGTCGGCTGCGCCACAATCTGATCCTCAAGCCATCCGCCAACTTGTTGAAGAGCAGTTGGGGGCTCCGGTTTCCGAGTTGTTTACCGAGTGGGAAGATAAGCCGGTCGCAAGTGCATCCATTGGTCAGGTTCATAAAGCCAAATTGGCAGACGGACGGGTGGTCGCTGTCAAAGTACAGCATCCGGGAATCGTTGAGGCCATGGACGCCGATTTGCAAAATGCGAATGTGATTGAGGCCATATTGAGCCTCATGGGCACGGCTAAGTTTGACTCTAAGCGTTTAACTGAAGAAGTGAAAACACGGTTTCGTGAGGAACTTGACTACGAATTGGAGGCAAGCCGGCAGAAGCTGTTTCAGGATGTTCATAAAGATGATCCATGGATCCGCATTCCAAAGGTCGTGGATGAACGGTCTTCAAAGCGCGTGTTTACGACCGAGTGGATTGAAGGCTTATCTTTTGAAGATGCTCGTAAAGCCTCGCCGCAGTTGCGTAAACAGTGGGCCGAAACTCTCTGGCGTTTTGTTTACCGAGCCAATTTGCTGGGCGGGTTGTTCAATGCCGATCCACACCCTGGAAACTACTTTTTCCAAGAAGATGGTGGGGTGGGTTTTGTCGATTTTGGTTGTGTGCAGCCCATTGAAAATGAGCGCTTAGAATACGCCCGTAAACTGCATGTAGCCACGCACCGAGGCGACCGTGAAGCCTTTAACGAAGCGGCGTGCCGGATGCTCA
>JABJBS010000191.1 GCA_018668695.1 Deltaproteobacteria bacterium | reverse complement strand
GCCCCGTGCTGATTGGCGGCAGCTGGCATTTCCAAACCGGCAATTACCACTACATGCCCCATGAAACACCCATTGAGATCCGTACCATCAATGGAATGACTCAAGTCTCTGGTATGCCCCACCAGCACATGCTTGTAAGCGTGGCCCAGGCTATGGGACTATCCGATGACCACATAGGCATCAAACGTATTCAATCTCAAAATGGCACTTCCGTTGACTGCAGCGGTCCTTTGTCAGTTCTTACTTAATGGAGTCTTCAATGATTTGGTCCAGACTATTTACAGCTCTTGTTTTTGTTATGTGTACGGCTTGTGGAGCTGAGGAAGAAACCACCAGCGATAATTGGTGGGAACAAGATGGCAGCGGCGAAGCAGTAGATACCGGCAGCACCGGCGACACCACGGGTACGACCGATAAGCCCGACGATAAACCCGATGATACCGGCGACAAGCCCGAAGACGATGGTGAAAAAGACGGCTACACGGGTCAAATCGACACGGATGCCGGAACAGGGACCTTTAGCTACGAGCGAATTCAAGAAAGCGGAGAAAACTGCAACCTTTCTTATCCCGTGCTCAGTGCCACCGCCGTGGAGACCTGCGAAGCATGTAGCTTTGCTTGGACACTGGAATTAGGCGAGGTCACGATTACCAACGATGCTGGCGGCTGCGGATATTTCGGCAACTACTCAAATACGTCTCGCCACTTCGGACAGGGAAGCAGCCTCTTGGCTGAATACGAAGGCATCAATTACTACTATCTTTACGAATCTGAGGACGGCAGCAGCTGGACAAACAACGGCGGGTTTTCGTGGAACACCGACACAAGCTGGAGCTTTGGCAGCAAGTAGCTTTCTGATTTGCAAAACCTTTTCTCCTCAAAGGATATTCACACTTATTTAAGGGCTTACATGTGCCCTACTCTCACCATGAGCATCTTGGGTCTCCAACCAAAGCTTTCTCCATGCAATCTCGTCAATAAGCACATCATGAAGCACTTCAATCAAAGCTGGTAATCCTTTGCCGTGTAACCTACCCACCACGGCAAAGCTGTCCGGTTTGTGATCCTCCTCACATCTATCCTGACTATAGATAACCCTCGTACTAACCTGTTTAATATAGACTAAAAACATAGAGAAAGTGTTTTATAGAGAGTTGGCCCAACCTGTGCAAATGTAGGTAGTGAAACAGATTCAAGCCCAAGGATTTATTATGAAGAAACAATTATTAATCGCTCTCACTCTGATGATGGTCAACGCACCTGTATTCGCCCAGTCCAACGCTGTATCGCTGGCGAAACAAAGAGATGCTTCCATCGACCGCGGTTTCATCATCTCACACGCCGAAACCCTCAATGAAGGTGAGCTCACCCTCAACAGTTACGAACTCTTCTTGGCCGGTATGAGTTACGGCATCACCGACGATGTGGAACTCACGCTGACCACTCTCCTACCCATCCTTCAAGAGATGCCGGTTGTTCTGGCTCCGCAATTGAAGTGGGTATTTCTTCGAGGTGACCAACAAGTGATGAGCGCCAAGTTGAATGTTATGTTTGCGACAACAACCAGCGGTGATAATTTCAGCGGCGGAACCGTTTCTGGTGGAATTAGCCACGACTTCTATTTCGACCGCGAAGGTCGTTATGCGATGTTCAGCGGACTCGATATCGGCGGAGTTTTCGGTAACGTGGATTCAGACTGGCAAATGGCCAAAGGCCTCATCATGGCAGCAAACCTCGGCTTCAGTGCACAGGTGGCTGATTTCATGAAAATCATGGTGGAAGGTGTTGTACCGGCCGCCTATGGCACTGAAAACAAGCAATTCGAAATCTCCGATGTGGTGAACTTCACCTACGGTATGCGATTCTTCGGTGAAGACTTGGCGGTCGATCTCGGGTTTATCCGCCCATTAGGCGGCGAGATGGCTGACTCAGGACTTCTCATGGGACTGCCCTACGTAGCCTTCACGGCTCGACTCTAAAAATAACAAATCATCATTCTAATAGAATAAATGGTCCCACGCCTCTCCCCCGGCCTGGGGCCATTTTTTGTTTCTTGCTCTTCGACCGAAACTTTTGAGAGAGTGAACGGTTATATGAGCCAAGCCCACCAATGCTGCTCGGGTCTAGGCTTAGAAGAGTGAGATGTTTTTGCGAAAACAATGCCAAAAATACGGAATAATTGAACAACATCAGTTGGTTATGCGTTCTAGAAGCCATCTGGGCGCCCTCTTTCTAGCACTCTCTTTCGTCACGGCCATCATTACCGGTTGCGAATCCGAGCCCGAAATCCGCGACTGGCAGTGCACTGCCACAGAAAACCCGTCGCAGTACCTCAAAGAAATTGGCTGTTTAACTGATTTTGATGAACTTGCTTCCGCCCCTCTGGACGCCAGCATCCCCGGCGCTCGGTCTATCAAAACGGTCATTGATCGATACGACAACAACAACCTCTATTTTCAAAACAGTGAAATCTATCCAATCCATTGGGATTTCGTTTCCCAAAACTTAAGCGGCGATGGTTTGCCCTTGGTGCCCATGCTCACAGAGTTCAACACCACCGAATACAGCTCACCGAGTCGCCGGTTTCTCCTTGGAGCCATCACGCACTACGAAGGTCCCGATATTTACGCCTATGAAATTGCGCCATACGACCTAGCAACCGCTGATATGATTCTAGAGGCCTATCAATCTATCCAAGCTGCGACCTACTTCGGGGAAAACCTGCGCTTCTATGCAAGCTCCGTAGGCATCGAACAAACCGTTGCAAGCATTGCCTCCGAACTAAACCTCATTACGCAACAAGAACTCTACGCCGGTATCGATTATCAACCGCTCAACGTTGCGCAAAGCTACGGTCGACTTCGCTTTGCCACCGCCGAAGAGCTTGAGACCAATTACCTTGGGTTTCGCGATATTGTGGTTTTAGACAAAGTGCCAAATGATATTTCCGTGGTCAGCGGTATCATCACAGAAGAATTTCAAACCCCGCTCTCCCATATCAACGTCCTCTCGCGAAACCGCAACACACCCAACATGGGCCTTCGTGAAGCTTTTTCAAACGAGACACTACGCGCGCTTGAAGGCAAATGGGTTAAGTTTGAAGTAAACTCCTCCGCTTGGAGCATGGAAGAAGTGACCCAAGCTGAGGCCGACGCATGGTGGGAAGAAAACAAGCCTACAGAAGTATTGATTCCGGGACTAAACGATAGCATCACCGAAATCACCAATATCAAAGATACGGTGAATATTGAGGCGGAAGACCTCAAAAATGAAATCAAAATGTCTACCCGAGCATTCGGTGGTAAAGCGGCTCACTACGGTGCCCTGGCCCAAATTGAGGGATTACCCGTTCCCAAAGCCTTTGCCATACCCGTGCACTTCTATCTCGAATTCATGCAAGAGCACGGATTTATTGAGCGCCTCGAAACCATGCTCGCCGACGATGATTTCTTAGGGGATCCCGCGGTGCGTGATGCTGGCTTAACCGCTCTGCGAACCGACATGATGACCGCTCCACTCAATCCTGAATTTGAAGAAACATTGATTCAAAAACTCAATACCGAATTCCCAGGGCTACGCGTGCGGTTTCGCTCTAGCACCAATGCTGAAGATTTAGATGGGTTCACTGGCGCAGGCCTTTATACCTCCGTCAGCGGTGACCCAAACGACCCACAGCGACCCGTCGCAGATGCTATTCGTGAAGTATGGTCGAGTGTTTGGTATTTTCGCGCATTCGAAGAGAGAAGCTACCGAAGCATCGACCACCTCTCCGTGGCCATGGCTTTGCTTGTTCACCGTTCTTTCCCAGAGGAAGAAGCCAACGGTGTGGCGCTCACCAACAACCCATTCGACCCATCCGGACTCGACCCAGCCTTCTATATCAACGTTCAGCTGGGTGACACATCTGTCGTTTTGCCGCCTCCAGGCGTCACGGCCGACAGCTTTCTCTACTACTTCGACCGCACCGACCAACCCGTGACCTATCTCTCAAACTCCAGTCTCACCGACAACGGTGCCGCGGTGCTAAACCGGGTGCAGCTTTTTGAGCTTGGTAGAGCCCTCGACCGCATCCGCACCTTCTTTGCTCCGCTTTATGGAGTCGACGCCACTTGGTGGGCAATGGATGTTGAATTCAAATTTGACGGGCTCCCCGGCCAAGAACCAGAGCTTTTCGTTAAACAAGCACGACCTTATCAATAAGAAAGACTCCCTATGCTTCGCAGATCTTATCTTCCTCTTCTTTCCATTGCCCTTCTAATAGGCTGTGGAGAAACCAACGACACCACCACAGGGTCATCTGCCGAATTGGGGCCCTATGCCGCCTGCGCAGAAAATGAACACGTGGGAAGCTTTGAAGTCACTCTCAAAGAGACATTTACCTCTGTTCAAGGAACCGTCACGGACGCGGTTCGCCCAAGTGATGTTTCAGACGTAACGAGTACCGATGGATCCTGTAAGCTCCTCCAACCCAAAACGCTCTTCTGCGATCCGATGTGCGGTTCCGGAGAAACTTGTGGAGATGACGGTCTCTGCGTAGCTCTTCCGACCAATCAGAGCGTGGGTGTTGTGTCCATCAGCGGTCTCACTGCCGCCGTATCGATGGAGGCGCGTTCGCCAGTGTTCTACTACAACTTTGTCGGCGACCTGCCCCACCCAGCTTTCCTGGAAAGTGAAACTCTGGTTCTCTCAGCTGCTTCAGACGAGGTCTCACCCTTTAGCATTGCCACGGAAGGGATCACGGCACTTACGGTCACCACGACAAGCATGGCCCTCGAACGCGATGCACCCGGCGTACTCGATTGGACCGCCGGAACTGCTCAAGAATCAACAAAGGTCGAAATTGAACTTAATATTGCAAACCACGGCGGAACCCCCGCTAAAGTGCAATGCTTAAGCGATGACACGGGTCATTTTGAAATTCCCGTATCTATGGTCAATGCTCTTCTGGACCTCGGCTTCTCTGGGTTTCCATCCGTTAGCCTTACACGAGCTGCATCCAATGTAGCCTCGACCGACTTCGGTTGCGTTGATTTTCGTGCGCAGTCGACCACTGTCTTATCCGTCGATATCGATGGCCTTACCTCCTGTTCCGACAACAGCGATTGCCCCGCTGAACAAACTTGCCAGCCAGACCTTACCTGCGGCTAAAAAGGACTATCCCAGATGTTTATGAAAAATTTACAGATTGCGACTTCGATTGCGTTCTTAGCGGCCGTGGCCACCTTAGGCACAATTGCATGCAGTGACGGCGCCACCCTTGAAGATGGTACCGAAGAAACCGGCGGGGAAGCCGATACAGAAAGCACCGACCCTGTGGATGAGCCTGGACCCACTATCATTCAACCGACGAAAGAGTTCCCAGGAGCACTCACACAATGGTGTACAGGCCAGCCTGAGGAATTTAGCTTCTTTGTCACCAGTATGGACGCTATTTGGAAAATCTCTGATTCCGTTCCTGACGATTGGGACGGCGGCTTTGGCGGCGACTTTCAAGGACTCGAAGGCGCAGATTCTATCTGCCAAATCATTGGTATCGCCACAGGGCACGGTCACAAACGCTGGCGAGCCCTTTTAAGTGCCACCGATGACGGTGCAGGAAACCCTGTGCATGCCATTGACCGCATTGGACAAGGACCATGGCACGATGCCAATGGTCGGCTCATTGCCAACAACCTAGATGGACTCATGGGCGCGCGACCCGCTGGCGACGAGCAAACCGTAAGTGATTTGCCCGACGAATGTGGAGTGCCCCTATCGGCTATCGGAGATTCACACGATATTCCAACAGGAAGCGACACAGAGGGCAGGCTTCGTAGTACGAACCCTGAGAGCACATGCAATGACTGGACGACATCTGACGGAACAGTCGGGGAATCAGCATCAGGTGGTGGCCCCGGGCAAGCAGCGTCTCCTACCGATGTTTATTGTGGTCACAGCTTTCCACGTCAAGCCGGTGGCGGTGGTGGCGGTGGCGGCGAGTTACGAGGTCAGGAATGGCTAAGTGACCATAAGCTGCGCGGATGTGGAAAAGGAGCAAACCTTGAGCAAAACGGCGGCGGAGTTGGTAATTGCATTGGCTGCAGCGGCGGTTACGGTGCTCTTTATTGCTTTGTAGAAGCTCAAAATTAAAACAAATGTCGTATTACCAATATAGGATTTCAATCATCGCGGTTGTCATCGCCTCGCTAATCCTCTGCTTCACAACGGGGTGCAGCAGCGAAGAAGACTCAGTAGATGAATCAACTGACTCAAATGACCCGGGTGATCCCAGCGGTACCTCGCTTGATCCCTCCCCTGCGTTTCCCGGCCAGATCTCAGACTGGTGTAAGGGGCAACCCGAGAACTTTAGCTTCTTTGTCACCAGCATGAGTGCAATCTGGCAACTCTCGGGATCCGTCCCAGACGATTGGGAGGGCGGCTTTGGCGGTGACTTCCAGGGCATTGAAGGTGCAGATTCCATTTGCCAACTCATCGCCGATGCTACTGATAATGGGCACAAGCGCTGGCGAGCCTTTTTAAGTGCTACCGATGATGGTGCGGGCAATCCAATTCATGCAATCGAACGTATTGGACAAGGACCGTGGCACGACGCCAATGGGCGCCTCATTGCCAATAACCTAGATGGTCTCATGAGGACTCGGCCCGATGGAGACGAGCAGGCTGTTGATGATCTGGCTGATGAATGCGGCGTGCCGCTCTCGGCATTGGGAGATTCACACGATGTCATCACCGGCAGCGACCCACAAGGACGTTTGCGAAGCACAAATCCGGAGAGCACTTGTAATGACTGGACCACTTCAGATGGCAGCGTAGGCGCAACAGCTGAGGGACAATCACGAGCAACCTCCCCAATTGATGTCTTTTGCGGGCATAGCTTCCCACGCGCGACTGATAATCCAGACGATGAAAACAAAAACGGGCAGGATTGGCTCAGCGACCACAAGGTTCCTGGCTGCGGTAAAGGGGCCAACCTTGAACAGGGTAGAAGCGAAGGAAACTGCATTGGTTGCAGCGGCGGGTATGGCGCCATCTACTGTTTTGCTGAAGCTCAAAATTAGGAACACCATGTTATTCTATAAATTGAAAACTCTATTATCCATCCTCACCATCACGTCTCTAAGCCTCTACTTCGTTGCAGGATGCAGTGATGCTGAAAACTTAAGCGAGGACGCGAGTAATGCAAGTGATGTGAGCGACTTGAGCGACGTGAGCGACGCGAGTGACGCGAGTGACGCAAGTGACGCGAGTGACGCGAGTGACGCAAGTGACGCAAGTGACGCGAGTGACACCATTATCCAGCCCACCAAGGCATTTCCAGGCGATTTGCCTGAATGGTGTACAGGACAGCCCGATAACTTCAGCTTCTTTGTCACCAGCATGAACGCAATCTGGGAACTATCGGGTTCCGTCCCCGACGATATGTCGGGTGGCTTTGGCGGCGATTTCCAAGGCGTCGAAGGCGCTGATTCTATTTGCCAAATTATCGCTATCGCAACCGGGAATGGACACAAGCGCTGGCGAGCCTTTTTAAGTGCTACCGATGACGGTACAGGCAATCCTGTAAATGCGATTGAGCGCATCGGAGAAGGCCCGTGGTATGATGCCAATGGTCGCCTCGTTTCCAACGACATAAGCGGCTTGCTCTCAGGAAACCGTCCAGAAGGCGATGCCCAATCGGTCGACGACCTGCCCGATGAGTGCGGCGTCCCTATCTCCGCCATCGGCGATGCACACGATATACCGACTGGTAGCGGCAACGACGGCATGCTTCGAAGCACCAACCTCGAAAGTACTTGCAACGATTGGACAAGCTCAGATGGAGAAGTAGGCGCACCTGACACTGGGTTCGGCCCAGGTGGCTCTGACGCCGAAACCGATATCTTTTGCGGTCACACCTTTCCGAGACAGACAAACGGTGGCGGACCTGGCGGAGACTGGGGTCAAAGCTGGCGCAGCGACCACAAACTAAGAGGTTGTGGTAAAGGCGCTAACCTTTTGCAAAATGGTCCTGGCGAAGGCAACTGTATCGGTTGCACCGGAGGATATGGCGGTCTCTATTGCTTCGTAGAAGCCGACTAAGGCTTTAGTTCGTTTCAATCGGGGTTACGTACTCGCCAACAATTTCTAGGCCAGCCGCACTGCCACCATAATGGGCGGACATTCCCACATCCACCCGCCACACTTGACCATTACAAGCCGAATTGATGCCCTGCTGCTGTACTGTATGCGCCACAACAATTCGGGACACACCCACCGCATCAAGAACACCCTCAAGCTCAGAGCAACCGCTGGCCGTGGTGTTTTGTGAATAGCGCCGGCTCCAAATGGGGCTGGTATCTCCGCTTAAAATAGATGGCTTAGCACTGTAGCCTTTCATCCATTGCTGGACCGAAGCATTCAAATTTTCCAAGCCATAGTTGACGTGGTTCATATGAATCCCGCCGTGGACAAAAAGCGTGTCTCCAACAACAATGGTCGTGTTGTGCTCGCCAAGAATCCGCGCATAAGGGCCGCCCGGTAAAAAGGCGCCAACCCTACCCCGTTGATAAGACGGGTAAGTGGCAATTTTGGAAGTAAGGGGTACGGAGACATTTGAAAATTCAGCCCAACCACCATCGGTCACATATCGGAAATCTTCTTCAACGTTCATCACTTCGTGATTACCATTGAGAGCATAGAATCCACCGCCTGCCGCATAAGCCTGATCTGCAAGCTCTTCGAACAAATCTAAAATAGCCCGTTCGCCATTGCCTCGATCAAGCTGGTCACCCACCTGGACAACCACCAAGTTGCCACCAACCCACTGATTCTGGCCATTGATTGCGCCCACCAACTGAAGCACGCGTCGCGCGGCCTGATAATCACCGTGCACATCACCAATAGCAACGATGCGGGAGTTGGCCGAAACGAAGGTTGGAGGCGGAATGGGCCTTGTAGCCGCTGGTGTGGAAGTACCACTTGAACCCCATGAATAGTCCACCTGTGCGGTTCCACTTTGGTAGCCGAAGACCTTAAGAGTGAGCTCTACCGTGGTGTCGCCCGTAATTCGAATATACTCAAGGCCAGGATTACCAGAACGACCATTGTAGCCGCTGTAGGTAATCGTCATGCCTGCGTAGGTGGTGCTTTCCTGACCCGGTCCAGAAAGCAAACCGTGATTCCCGTTGGGATCCCAAACCACGAGTCGCGTGTTGCCGTGATAAAGCTGAACATCGATATCGCGACCGCCATTGGCTTCTAGCTCAACAAACACATTCGGCTTGCCCGCTGGAATCGTTCCAACCAGCGCAACAGCATTGGCAGGAATCGCCTGCGAAAATGTTCCATTCCCACTTTGCGAACAATCTTCGGGTGCTTCCCACGAGTACGTCACAAGTGCTTGCCCTGCTGCGTATCCAAAGGCACGCATCACCACGTCTCGATTGGTATCTCCCACCACTTCAATAAACTCATAACCCTGCCGACCACCGGTTCCATTGTAACCACTGTATCGATAGGTGGCGCCGGCATAGCTGGTCGACTCCAGCCCTGCGCCGTTCATCAAGCCATTGGGCCAAGCAATGATTTCAGTACCTGTTTGGGCATCGATCAATTGAACATCCACATCGTTGCTGCTTTGCAGATCAATCCGTACCGCCCTCTTACCCGCGGGAATCGTACCCACGACCACGGTGTTGTTCTGACTGATGTATTGCTGGAAAGAATCGTTACCCGAGGAGCAATCTTCTCCCCAATCAAAACCGTCTGCATAGACGCAAGGGGAAAGACACACTAGAGCGGTCATAAAGCTGACCAAACAAACTCGTTCAAACCGGTTATTCATATCGCTACTCTCCTGGGGGCAGCGCGCGTCTACCGGGCGGCACCCAATAACGCAACACCTTCCGAAAGGCCTCGTAAGCAACTGTAAATACTCAGTTATTTTCAAGCTTAGTTCAAAAACAAGTTCCGTATTCATGAGCCAGCCCCGTCACTGCGAATACAATTCCCGGCCTTCCTGGTGAATTACCTCCAAGAGGGTTAGCATCAACCTTGGAGGCCTGACGTTGACTACTGAATCCAAAACACTGCCGAAACCGCCCGCATTTATCCTCTTACAAGCCATGAAAGCATCCGCGAACCCTGCGGCATTCTTTAAACGTTGCCAAGAAAATCAGGGCGACCCCTTCTGT
>JABJBS010000190.1 GCA_018668695.1 Deltaproteobacteria bacterium | reverse complement strand
TCTGTCTTTGACAATTCCTGCTTAACAGCCAGCTGTGAACAAACCCCTGAAGTATCTATGGATCCAAGGCGCACGATTTATCGTGGGTTGAAGACTCGTCTGCGCAACTAACTGAGTCTTCGTTTCGTAGATACTTATCGCGGTACCCGGGTCTGTCCCCCCGACGTTCGGGTACCGCACTCTCTAAAATATAAAATTGAATAGTAATAAAAAAAACGGGCTCCTCATTACTGAGGTAGCCCGTTTTTTTTTGCTTAAACTTATTCGCGATTTGCTGGGTGGTCTGCCTGGTTGTTATTGCTTACCCTGACTCGCCTTAAACTTCGCCATGGCTTCTGCCGATGGTTCAGTCTGGTGATTCGCTTTCCACTCGCTGTAAGGCATGCCGTAAACACGTTGACGGGCACCGTCGTAATCAACTTCCACACCGCGTTCTTCAGCCGCAGCCATGTACCATTTTGAGAGGCAGTTGCGGCAAAACCCGGCCAGGTTCATGAGGTCGATGTTTTGGGCATCCTTACGCTCATCTAAGTGCTTTAAGAGGCGGCGAAAAGCAGCGGCTTCAATGGCGTTTGTTTGTTCTTCAGTCATGGTCGTTTTCCTTTGGGGCTAGATACAAAAATACCCGCCAGTCCAAGAAGGAGAGGCGGGCATTTGATGTTCACGATTAATCGCAGGGGAGTTCGTCGTTGTTGTTTTCAAGCTTTACTTCACCCGCCACATTGCCTGCGCCAACGCGCTCAACAAATGAGTCGATGTGGCAAGATGCCAAGTCGGCGTTGTGTCGCATTTCAATATTGGCGCCAACGCTGACAAGACCGGCGAGTCCGTCTAGGCTGGTAACCGAAGTGGTTAGAAGCTTTAGGCTGTCTTCAATGCGAGTTACATTTTCAAGGCCGGCAAGGCTTGTAAGGCTTGCGTTGCCTTCGAGAATAACATCGCCATCAATCGATGTGAGAACGCTTAATGCACTGAGGTCGGTGAGGGCATCGTTGTCTTCAAGGTTGATGTAACCAAGCGTTGTAAACGCAATACCATTGAGCGAAGTCATAGCAGAGTTGCCTTCCAATACGATGGAGTCAATGGCTTCGACGCCGCCAAGCCCTTGAAGGTCAGTCAGTGCCGTGTTGAAGGTAATGCCGATGCCATTCTCCAACAGGCCGTTACGCTGACCGAGATCTGTGAGGTTGCTTAGAGCAGAAAGAGTCGTCAGATTGTTGTGCCCTTGGATGGTGAGGTATTCACCAATGGTTACGAGGTTCTCAAGGCCGGTAAGTGATGTAAGCGCTTGGTTGCGCTGCATGAACAGGTCTTCTCCGATAGTGGTCAGGCTGCTCAGCGCACTGATGTCATTGAGGTTGGGGCAGTCTTGAATAACGAGGTCGAGACCAATGGTTTGAATGTTTTCGAGACCTTCAAGATTAACTGTATCGAGGCCAATGATTTCAATGCGGCCCGTGACCTCGGTGTAGTCAGCGAGGCGCGCTAAGTCGCTTGCATCATCGATGCGAATACTGCCATCGAAAATGCCTTGGTCGTCGTCACAGCTTACGCCCGTGCCAGAACCGGTGCAGGTTGCATTGCAGTCGCCGCATTCTTCGGCATCACCATCGTCACAGGTTTCGCCTTCACCAATGGCTCCGTCACCGCATACGGCAGTGATGCTCAGGCAGTCTGCTGCGCAGTAATCCCCATTGCTGGTATTGCCGTCGTCGCAAAATTCACCGTCTTCTACTTCGGCGTTGCCGCATACCGCTGCTTGTGGGCAGTCGTCTCCTGTGCATGTTTCTGGTTCGTCCGAGCCGCCGCAGGCGCTCAAAAAGGTGAAGGTCGTGAGCAATGCGAGCATATGCCAAAGCTTGTGCATGGTGATCCCTGTTCAGTAAGAGTTGCAGTGGGGCTGCCTTTCATACTTCATCTGTGGGATCAATAGGGTCAGCTGGGTTCAGTGGCTGCAATCACGGTTGGTTCCTGGTGCTGGAGACCCAGTGGTAGCCATACACGAAAGCGGGCACCTCCAAGGTGTTCATCGTCATCAACGGATATGGTGCCTTCATGGTCTTTGACGATGGTGGCACACATGGATAGGCCGAGGCCTGTTCCCACTCCAGCGGCCTTGGTCGTGAAAAAGTCTTCAAAAATCTTGTCACGTAACTCTTGTGCTACGCCATCGCCATTGTCGGCTACTTCAAGTTCTACACCTGCTTCACCACCCACTGACTGAGGCCTGGACCCGATACGAATATTTCCCTCAAAGGTCTGGCCACGCCTGCGGCAACGGTCTGCTTTTTCCGTAAGTGCATCGGCAGCGTTTGCCATGAGGTTGGTAAGAACCTGACCGATTCTCGTTCGGTAGCAAGTGACGCCCGGTAAATCGAGCAGGTTTTCTTGAATAGCATGCAGTTTGAGTTTGCCACTGACGAGGGTACGCGATTCTCGAAGAACTCCGTTGAGGTCTACGCTGGGACTAATTTGAGTTTCATGCCGGCTTTGGGTGCGCAGGGCATAGCTCACATCGTGGAGTCTGACCAAGGCTATGTTGGCTGTGCTAAGGTGGCCACGTAAGGTTTCAATTGTGGTTTCAAATCGTTCCCATACGCGCATGGCTTCTGGGCTTTCGTCGAATAGTGTTTTGAGGTCTTTTTCAAGAAGGTTGAGCGTGTCGGTTGAGAGCCCAACACATTCCGCCGAAAGCCATGCAGGATTCGCTATCTCGTGCCCGATACTCGCAATCATTTGCCCGAGAGCCGATAGCTTCTCTGATTGGACCATGAGGTTTTTAGCATGTTTTAATTCGGCCTCAGTCTTGAGCTTGAGTTCGGCTTGAGCTTCGTTTAATTGATTGCTTCGCTGAATTTCCGCCGCCACAGCTCTCGACTCTTGGCTCAGAATGCGTTGCATTTCCCGGGAGTCATGGGCAACCAATACATAACCAAGTTTCGAGCCTGGTTGGCTCTGCATAACAGAGCCACTAAGAGTGGAGGGGATTCTAACGCCTTGTTTCGTTTTGAAAGAAGCATTGAGACCATGAACCACGGAGTCTTGACGAAAGGCGGTGATGACGCCGGTCATTTGTAAGATGTCATCTTCTGAGAAAAATGAGCGAATGCTTTGACCTATTATTTCATCTTCGGTGTAACCAAGGAGTCTTGTGAAGGCTTCATTCACTTGTGTGATGTTCTCAGCAGGGTCCAGAACAATGATTGAATCAGGGATGCTGGAATAGAGGTTCTCCTGGTAAACTTTGTAGCGATCTAGTTCATCATAGGCTTTCAAAGCATCATCGCGA
>JABJBS010000189.1 GCA_018668695.1 Deltaproteobacteria bacterium | reverse complement strand
TCGGTGGTGTGGTAGACGGCGCCATCGTCATCGTGGGGCGGCACTTCCATGGGATCGTACTCTGCGCCATTGGCATCATAGAGTGCCTGGAAGATGCGGTTTTTCTCTTCACGGGCCTGGGAGAACGTAAGCGCCAAATCATCGTTGTTCCAAAAGGCGGCAAATTCGTTGTCGTATTTTTCCATCACCCGGCGGTTGTCGGGATCGATGCGGTCTAAAAGCATGAGGTTTTCGTAGTTGCGCTTCATGGCTCCCATGGACCAGTTGAAACTTCCGAATGCCATTTTCTCTGGTACGCCATCGATAAGGGTTACAAAACCTTTGTGGTGGTTAAGTCCCTTGGTTGCGCTGTGATGAAAACGCGGGCGGCCACGGTTCTCATCCCATACATAGGGATTGTCTTTTTTAAATTTCACTTCAAGATTTTTCAGGCCTTCGCGCTGGGCAATATAAGACAAGCGCGGCGGCTGTCGTGAGCCACTGGTAGAAAGCTGCGACCAGTCTGTCATGAGGCGAAAGTTTGCGTTGGGATTTTTGCGGGCCATATCAAGAACGCTGTCGGCAAGTTCTTTGTCCGTAAACGCAAAGAGCATCATGTTGATGTCTACGGGGCGGCCATCTGCTTTGGTGATGGTGTCCTGAATGGAGCCTACGATTTTTTCACGAAAGCGTTTAAGCGCTTTGCCTTCGGATGTGAAAATCACTTCGGTGCCGGTGGGGCGAGCGGCTTTAAGCTCCAATGTGCGAGCGGCCATGGCTTCACTAAAGAGCATGGCTTTTTCAGAGGTAAGCGCTCCGGAGGTTCCAACAATTTGCGTGTGCACTTTGGCAAGTTCTTCGGCTTCAAAGGTATCGAGCACCCGGTCTCCATCGATGCTGGCAGCGGCTTTGATGGCACTTTCCATGGCCGCTTTCACGGGGATGGATGCACCCTCTGCAATGACGGGAAGATGGGGCGCTGCGCCGGGGAGTATTTTAATATCGTTTGCCATGATGAACCTCTTATTTTTGGGCTCTGGGCAAAACCGTGCCCGGGCCAAGATAAAGTATCGGCACAGTCTCCTTTTTTGTTGCGTATTTCTTGTGACTTTTCAGTGGTTTAGGAGTTTGCAACGAAACGCTGAATCAGGCCACTTCCCTTCTGAGCTATCTGCTCAGAAACATTGATGATTTTGACTCTATTTTCTCTGGTGCTAACGGCAGGATCTGCGTGGGCGCTTAAACCTTAGCCGCTTGCTTGCGGCTGCGTCGCTCTACCCACATCGCGAAGCCAAAGAGAAACAACCAAAGCGCTGTGGTTTCGCCGTTTACCTGGCGGCAACCAAAGAAACTACTGGTAGGCGGTACATCCACTTCGTCGACCATGCGAAAGGTGTAAGAGAGTTCGAAAGTGTAATCCGTATCGTCTAGAGCCACCTCAATGTCCCAAGTGCTTGGTCCAGCCAATGCCGTGCTCTCAAGATCGGGAGACTGCGTCAAACCAAAAACCAGGGTTTCACCGGGTTCCACACGGATGCCTTCAAAGGGGCAATAGCCGTTCTGGCAATCATCTATTTCCCGGTGATCTGCCTCGATGGGCAGCTCACAACCATTTGTAATCATTGCCATCGGCAACTCATTACAAGAGGCAATGCCGGAGAAGACTTCAATCGCGAAGCAATCGGATGCGGGGCTAAGGTTAGCCTTATGCAGTACCATTTCGCAGGCCGGCTCAGCGGGAGTCATGGCCCATGCCGAGGAAGAAAAGGTACTAAGAATCGTCAAACATAAAAAAATCAGTCTAGTCATATTGCGGCTCACATTGTTAATGATCTGCATGACGGTAGCGGGGGCTCCTCTATTCATTTGACTCTCAGTTGGGGTGGATTCAATGCAGATTCAGCGGTTTGACGACCTAAACGCATTCTTGACCAGAGTGGACGACTTTTTCACCAAAGCGCCGGTGCACCATGCGCCGATTCTCAAAGTTTTGACGAGCCTTGAGAAAAACATCAATCAATACGGGCAAGAAACGCCTTGGTTCTTCTGCATTATCAATGAAGCCGAGGAAATTGT
>JABJBS010000188.1 GCA_018668695.1 Deltaproteobacteria bacterium | reverse complement strand
GGTTGTACTGTCGCTCCTGGTTTTGATTTTTCCGATTTTGAAATGGCGGACCCGAAGGTGCTCATGGGAGACTATCCGGAGCACTCATCCTGGATTCAGTCACTCACTCGAAATGCTTAACATGTGCTTATTTAAGCGCATCGATAAAGGTTAATTTTAATGACTCTCGAAACAAAAATTTTTCATAATCCAAGATGCTCCAAGTCCCGACAAACACTCGCTTTGTTGGAAGAGCGGGGCATCAAGCCCACCACGATAGAATATTTAAAAGGTGGGTTGAATACACAGGTCCTGGCTGAATTACTTGGGTTACTCAACTTAGACGCTGGTGCCATCTTGCGAAAAAAAGAAGATGCATACGCCGAGTCGGGCCTTTGTGATTCGAGCTCTGATGAACAGATTATCGAACAAATTGTAAAGCACCCGGTTCTTCTAGAGCGTCCAATTGTTGTACATGGATCCCGAGCAGCCTTGGGCCGTCCACCCGAAAATGTCTTATCGATTTTAGACTAAAAGTGTCACCTTAGGTATTTGCACCCGCCTGCACTTTAGACAATACTCAAACTGATTGCTGACTACCTAGGGGGGAAGTTGGCATGGCAGAATGCCTTGGGAATTCATGCGCGTGAAGACAAAGGGGAAAGCCGTGAGAAATCATTCATCAAGTTCTGAGACCATTACAGTAAACACTTCACGGGAAATGCCTCGTGATTATATCTACCGGCTGCTTCGAGAAACCGAAATGGCGTATCTAGAAGTTGCCGATGATCCACGGCCATCGGCTAAGCGTGCCGCGAGTGCCTTGGCTGAGCAGCTTGCTGAGCTGCACGATGAAGTCGAAGATTTTCTACTTTACGATGATAATTGATTCGGGCTGCTAGCTCGTGACAGTTACCGGGTGCCTACTTCCCCACGAGGAGGTCGGCGATGAATTCTATCGTTTTGGAGAGAATGCAAACGGGAATTCAATGGTAACACTCTCATCGGTGTGAGCCGGGAATTTCCAGTCGACCATTTTCTTAACGAGACAGAGGTTAAGCTCAGCTGAGCCGATGCCGTCTTTGAGTAGTCGGCCTTTTTCAATGCTACCATCTTGGACGATGGTGAGTTCAAGCTCAACAATTCCTGCCAGGGCATTATTTGAGGCAAGGGTTGACTCGTAGCAAGCTTGAAGTTCTTCGAAATGTGACTTGACGACTGCTTGAATCACCTCAGACGTAAGTTCTGTGACGTCTGTTGTAGTTGGAGTTGCGCTGCTTGTCGTTTGAACAGTGTCGACCTTAGCTTTGGGTGCATTATCGACGGAACTCACCTGGCTTGAGGCACATCCAGTGAACGTCAGGAACAAGATTACAGGGGCTATTGAGCTAGATCGCATGGTTTTCTCCTCTGGGCACCCTATGGTGGGTGAGCTTGGAGTTCAACCGTCTGGCGCCAGAGCATTTTTTTTGGTTCCCTTTTTCGGGGGACCAATCACCTTAATTTGGAGGTCGTTTGTGGCGTAATATCCAATTTTCCGGCCGGTCTTGAAGTCGAAGAGAACAAGCTCGTCACCCTTGCCGTCGATTTCTTTGGCGTAGGCCAAGGCAACTGACAAAAATGAGTGCTTTTGCTGCTCTTGCAATTCCGAGAATTTTGGACCCAACCGAACCCGCATAAACGATGATCGAACTTCCACCTCAAAAAATATCTTACGCTCGATTAATTTCGTAATGAAATCTTTCCTACTTTTTTGCTGCGGTGCTTTGGCACTGGTGCGTGCGGCGTCGGCCTTTTGTTTTAGTAACTTTTCCTTCTTAAGCCTGCCGGCGGCTTTGGGATCCCATTCTTTAAGTTTCTTTTGGGTGTCTAAGAGTCGCTCAACGGCGACTTGCTTGAGCACCTGCCGAAATTTGTAATTGGACTGACATAGAATTTGAAAGTCGTCAGAGCTAAAAACGAAAGCTTGAACCGGTGTCTGGCAGATACAGGCCGCTGAGCGGGTAGTGTTGTAGAGCAGTGCGGCTTCGCCGAAAAAGTTACCTTGATGAAGCGTGGCAACATCTAGCCCTTTATTAAAAAGCGTTTTGTTCAGAGTAACTCTGACGGTACCTTTATAGATGATGTAGAAGTTGTCGGCCCGCTGATTTTGTTTGAAGATAGTCTCGTCAGTGTCAAATTGATAAAGCGCTACGCTTCGGCATACCTTTTGTAACTTGCCGACCTTAATATGCTCCAGAAACTGTGTGCCTCTGACCAGTTCAGCCAGTTTCTTAAAGTCGCCTGTTGCCGTTTCTACTCGTTTCATGACCCATCAACACTGAAAGTAAACCTACTCTTATTATAGTTTCCTTCCTGTCTGTTTCTCGGTCAAGCCAGGAGCTTGCGCAGGTAATCCAGGTGGAGTTTTAGCCGTGGGTGCCGTTTCTGAATGTCCTCTAAGCCTCTGAATGCTATAGGTTTTCTCGCCGCCGTGTTTCGAGCGCCTTCATAAAGAGACCAAGCTCGAGAATAAGCTATTCGAAGTTTTTCCTCGTCTTCAAGCCCTAAATGAGGCGCCGAGTCTTCGGGGACTGGAGCGTTGGTCACGCTTTGTGTTCCAGGTGTTTGCGCCCCGAAGTGGCCAGACCAGATCGCTTCAACTTGAACCCGGCTCCATTTTCGAAGGGCGTCTAAGTCTTTGTTTCCATGGGTTGCCCAAAAGGATTGCCAATCCGATACAAATGCATACGCACCGCCGAGTTCGGCGGGGGAGAGTTCACCAATCGCGAGGTCTCGTGCCTTATCCCAGTCCGCTTTCATCTCCATTAAACTTTGTTTCGGGAGCGGCTTTGATGGTCCGGTCGAGATGTCTGTATTCAGTTGAGAGTCTCCAAGAAGTTCCGCCCGCGGGGATTGTTCTGGGTACAGGATTTCATACAGGATGTGTTCAATTTGATACTTTAGGGTGACTCGCATTTTTCTTGGGGGACCCGGGTTGAGTGGACCTGTCGTTACAAGCATCTCGTTTAAGAAAATAGGGTCGCCTGGTTCAGCCAGCCTTTCGATTAGGATCCCGAGCGAAAGCTGACCGCCTTGAGTTAGGGTATGGGACGCACGGAGCTTGTGCTCAGCGAGCACGAAGGGCTGCTCCATGCATAATAGCTGATAACGGAGTTCGTTGATGTTTTCGTCACACAAAGTCATCGAGTTTCTCTGTTGCTTTCCGGGTTAGCCCAAAAGGGGTACAGTCGATGCCTCAGGCTTGAACTCAGCGGATGGCAGGCGTCCTTCTTTTAGAAACGATGCCATCTGCGTGGAGAGCATCTGGCTGCCGCGGTTCACTTCAGCATAAATTGTACGGCGTCCAGAGACCATCGGCAATGCCAGTTCTACTAGTTCTGCAACCTGACCGGTGGTTAAATCCGAAACATCTGTTGCATGGGGCCAGGCGGCGCCCGTTTTGGTCTCGTACCAATCTGCGAATTCCTGTGTTTTGAGCCATGCCTTAAACGATTCGGGTGTTGAGAACTGGCCTGAAGGGTCAACCCATTTCGCGAATGCTGGCGATGCGATGGCGCGCCGAGTGTACTGCTCCACCCAATTGGCCAAGGTAAAGCTTGAGCCATACGCACGGGTCGTGTGCCAGTAGATTGAGAGAAGCGCTTTGTCTTCGGATGTGAGCTCCGTGACGTCCTTCTCTAGAGATTCGGCCAGTGCATCGCGTTTTGAGCTTGGAAGTTTTTCAAATGCAGCGCTCAGTTCGCTTTT
>JABJBS010000187.1 GCA_018668695.1 Deltaproteobacteria bacterium | reverse complement strand
CATTTTGTCTTCAATCCAGCTCAGCCAAACATCCACACGCGTATCCACCCCACCCTTTTCACAATCACTCTGATCGTATGCATGCGAGGTAATACCGATGACTCGACGCTTGTTCTCACTGGTTGTCTCGATGTCTAGATAAGTTGGGCCGCCAGAATCACCATGGCATTTTCGCGAAGTAGTCGAATCCGCCCCTATCTGCATTTCCATCTCACCTATTTCATTGATGGTCGACTCTGCACAGATTTTCACACCAACAGAGCCTGGCTCTGGTGGCTCCCACATACTTTGTTGCTCAGCGGTCTGCTGACCCCATCCCGCGATACCTACAGAAAGGCCTGTAGTCATCTGGCTCGCTTCCTCTCTCGAAATAACAATCGCCGGAGTAAGCTCCATGGGTTCCTTGAGGAAGATAAGGCCAATATCGCTAAAATCACCTGGGCCAGTCACATTGTTCATTGAATTGATATCGAATCCAGGATGCTTAATAAACTCAACCGCCTCTATCGCGCTCGCCGGCAACACTGCGGATTCTCCTGCCAAACTAGACAAATCTGCCTCTGGGCTGACCCAGTAAGACGCTCGGTCTACTTCACCAAAACCCATGGTTAGGAGTGTAGGATCCAAACAGTGGGCCGCCGTAAGCACCACATCTGGGGCGATTAAGGTGCCGGTGCACGAGATTTGAACCACTTCTTGAGTGCCGAAACCCTGCACGGTAATCGCAGCGTCGGTGATAATCGCCACAGCAGTAGGATATTCGGCCTCAGTACATGAGCGTCCGTTGATAATCGCTTCTTCAATCGCCTCTGCTGGTTGGAGATGCCAATCACCATCTGAACCTGTTTCGCATCCCATAAGGGGGGTGCACATCAAGGCAGTGAGTCCGGCCAAATACTTCAAGGGCTTCATCATCTATCTTCTCCTGGGAGGCTATCGGTGAATTCAGCGGGCAACTGAGTCCATCCGTGAACCAGGAAAGTAGTGACTCTGGGCGCTTTCGGCAAGAGAAAAAATAGATGTTCCCATGACGGAGGGGGGTTCACTAAATCGACAATAGGCTAATGTTTTTAGATTAGTTTAAGTGTTTCCACTAAAACTGTTAGGATTGGCGAGGCTTTATTTTGAAAGCTTCGCTTTCTCTAAAAGAACCGGGTAGCGATAACCCGCTCCAAAATCCTTGTCTTGAACCACCAAGCCTTCGACCACAACCGTCTCTCCAACGGCTACCTGAACATCTGTGGTGATGGTCAAATCGTGGGTTCCGGCGGAAGCATTTCCACTGCCATCTTGGATGTGAATCCAGTTCACACCGAGAATGGCCTCATTAAATTTTACCACTTTGCCAGATACTTTGACCGATTTACCGGCCATCGTGGCGACACCCGCATGAACCGATTCAATGCTCACTGCTCCTGCTGGAAGGACAATTTTTGCTCTAGGACTTGGATTGGTCTTCTCACTGGCTGCGCCGGTACTTTTGTCACCGACCAAACCAGACCCAAAGTAGATGATCTTAAAGGTTCGTTTGAGGCTTGGGCTTTGGAAATTTTCCATTGCGGATGGGCTACGGATCTCAACCACATCACCTACCTTAACCTCAGTAGATGGAATCGCGGCCCAAATCGTCGCTTTTTCGGCTTGAAGTTCCAAATAAGTGTAACGCCCAGCATCGATTCGCTGACTTACAGTACCAGCAAGCTTGGCTACCGGCTTCTTGTTCGCATCCCCTCCCAGCGCATCCGCAATCTGCGCTTCAAGTGAAACCGCCGATGGTGATGGCACCTTAGCCACTTGCTTCGGCGCCTCTTCGGCACAACCCACGAAAATGTAGAACAAGGAAATAGAAACGAGATTAATCTTAATATGTGTCATAGCCCAAGTCACCTACGCCCTTGGCCGTATGAGTGTCAACGGATAGCCGGTATTTCAACCGCGTCGGCGGTGCTTGGCTCGTAGTTCTTCGATCATAAGATGCAGGTCATCTTTATCCCCAAAGAGAAACTCTTGAATCTGCAATCCAATACCCTTTGGCTTATTTAAACGCTCGCTGTCTTCTGCATTCACGGAGTAAATCACCCGCCCTACCCCATGCAGCACTGCCATCAACTCGAGTAGATGAATTGAGAAATTCACCTCCTGCATCTTCTCGAAAGTCTTATCTGTGGGAATAAACAATCCGTCATGGCGGATATTGGCGTCGTATTCTTGGAGTAATTGAAACTGAGTTTCATAGGTTACATGCAAGTCTTCTTTGAAATCATGGGCATGACGTCGTTCTTCCATTTCCGAAATCATATCTTCCAGTAAATCAATGTAGGCTTGGCTCCGTTCCGTAAGCTGAACACCCATTTCAAAAACAAACATCTGAGCCGAAGTTCGTGCAGCCTTTCGACACCAACGTACCTGTCCTTTGAGAGCTATCTCCCCTTCAGGCGCGGTTAACCTCATTTCCAGGATCCCTGGAGGATTAATCCCTCGCTTGGCACTGATACCTAAACCACCAGATGAGAAATCGATGGTAAAACCAAATATACGGGTGTCTTCCCATGTAAATCGCATGGGGTACCGACGGGCATAACGCTTATGTTTTCTGAGTTTCTTGCTCAAAACCTAATAATCCCCCGAATAAATCCAGAGCTCTCCTAAAATAGTAGCGCTCTATTCGGGTAAGGCCAACTCAGATCGAAAGTTCTGTTTCAATCGAATCAATAAAATCCAACAAATCCGGATGCTTTAGAGCTTTGAGCTTATGTTTTTGACTGATTCTTTCGGCCGACCGCTCCATCGAGCGTGAATAAGTGGGGTCGTAATGAGTTTCTAGCATATCCGCTACGAAAGCGGTCCATTGCTGACTATCAATCAGATCGAACCAGTACTTTATCTTTTCTGTGCCCCGAATGCGCTTTAACAAGCCGATACGTTCCTTAAGAAAGTCCGGTTTCTGGCAAAAATAGTCGTAGGTTTCAAGCAAGTACTCTACCCGTGCCTCAAGAGGCGCCGTCACTTCTACCACATTGGCTGAGCGCATCTTGCGCCAAAGCTCACTTGGAATATGAATTGCGCCTATTTGATTACTCTCGGATTCAAGCCAAATAGGTTTCGCT
>JABJBS010000186.1 GCA_018668695.1 Deltaproteobacteria bacterium | reverse complement strand
TAGAGAGCTTGGATATTTGCGAAAGCGTCTGGTGTAAAACCGGGAACCCACCGGTAAAAGGTATCCGCAAGAGTAGCCCAAGCAAACACTCCAATGGCATACCCGGCCAATCCTCCGAGCACTGAAGCTACAGTGCAAATCCCTGCGAACGTCCAACTCTTTTCAGTCGTACCCAGGCACATGGCAATGAGTAAAACGTCTGGTGGGATCGGGAAGAAGCTGGCCTCAGCAAATGCAATAACGATCAGAGCTGGCACAGCGTATGGGCTTTCCGACCAAGCCAAAACCCAGTCGTACATGCGCCTGACAAGTCCAGGTCTTAAAGCTGCTGTTTGATTATCTATCGTATTCATAGGGTCGGTAATCGCAAAGCTCGTCTAAAGGTTTGGGTATTTTCGCCCACCCTACCGGAATCATATCATTTCGACGAGTTTTTCGCGGCTTTCACTTAGACTTCATAAACGGGGTAACCACTGGCTCCAGGGGTTCATTCCCCAATTCATCATCGATTCGGTCAGCCGAGCCTATTGCAAGATTTCGTAGGTAGTCAAAAGAACGACTTGCTGTAAGGTCGTAATGTAACGGCGTGACACTCACGAAGCCCTTAGCGATGGCCTCATTGTCAGAATCGGCAATACCGTCACTGCCGCTTCGCTCGCCACCAATCCAATAATAACGTTTTCCACGTGGGTCTTTACGCTCATGAACCGAACTCGCCCAATTAGTATATCCAAGCCGGCAAACCTTCACGCCACCGGTTTCCTTACCTTCAGTGTATGGAACGTTGACGTTGAGTGTTATTCCGGGCTGAACCGGACGCTGCAAGCATCCATAGGCGATATCGCGCGATAGCTTGGCGGCAACACTGTAATCTAAGTTTTTCCCGCGAAGTTTATCTTGATGCTCAGGAAGGCAGAGGCTGACGGCAATCGCCCGGTGACCGAACATTGCGCCTTCCATTGCGGCGGCGACCGTACCTGAATAAATCACATCGTTTCCAAGGTTAGGCCCTGAATTGATTCCACTGATAACAATGTCTGGTTTCCGTGGCAGCAAGTGATGAATACCGCAGTATACAGCATCTGAAGGGGTTCCTGTGATTGAGAACTCCCTTTCGTCGTATTTCTTAAATCGCAGTGGCTCGTGCAAACTAATTGCGTGGCTCTTTGCGCTCTGCTCGTGCTCAGGTGCCGCAACCCAGACTTCACCAAGTTCACGGCAAGCCTCTTTGAGAGCTTGGATCCCTGGTGCTCGGATTCCATCATCGTTAGAAATGAGAATAAGCGGTTGGGTCATTGAATTGTCAGGTTTCATCTGGTGTGAAAAAAGGAAAAATGGTCGGGGCGAAAGGATTCGAACCTTCGGCCCCTTGACCCCCAGTCAAGTGCGCTAACCAGACTGCGCTACGCCCCGGCCGAGGCGCGTGTATATTCAAGCGGGTGCCTAAGGTCAAATAGAATTCCAGTAATCGACTCATTTGCTGCTTGCCGCCAACGCTCACCTATGAGATTCCATAGCCAACCAGATACTTTTGCGATTGTAAAAAGCGTGATAACAAAGACGTACCAACGGCATGCAAGATAAACGTTTTATTTTAGTAATCATGGACTCAACTGGAGCACGCACTCGCCGTGTTACTGTGATGCGTAGTACCCTGATTCGTGCTGGAGTGGCGCTGGTATGCCTAGCTTGCCTCGGTGTAGCTGTCGGAACCCACGCTGTCCAAAGTGCTAAGATGGCTAGACTGTCCCTCGATATCTCCAAAGAAAACAAAAGCTTAAAGAGTTCAATCGATTTCACAGAAGCCCAAGCTCGACAATTAGAAGTCGAGGCAACGCGAGCCGAAATCAGCGCGAGCGTCGCACTTAGCCGAGCAGGATTACGAACAGAGGCCTCACTCCTCGGATCCGGACCTCTCGACGTCATGCCCGTGGACCAAAGCGAGGTCAACGACGACGAGGACCTACCATCCCTGGCTGACGACGTCATCGAACTCTCGCGCACCATTGACCGCCAGATGGAAGCCTTGATCGAGGATCTTCGTGACACAAATCGTCTACTTCAAAACACCCCAGCACTAAGGCCTACCTCCGCTGGGTGGTATACCAGTGGATTTGGTAAACGAATTCATCCTGTTACGGGTAAGAGAGTGATGCACAAAGGGCTCGATATCGCTGGTTATACCGGTATGGAGATCCTCGCTCCGGCTGATGGCATGGTCATTTGGCAAGGCGGTCGAGGCGGCTACGGAAAAACCGTGGTCCTTGACCATGGATATGGAGTTCAAAGTCACTTCGCGCATCTAAATAACTACCGTGTAAGGCTTGGCCAACGTGTACACAGAGGTGAGGTTATCGCTGAAATGGGTAGCACAGGAATCTCGACTGGTCCGCACCTACATTACGAAGTTCGCCGTCATGGTCGACCGCTCGACCCACGAAATTTTATTTTAGATTAGTGTGGCTGACCTCTATGATTTAGGGGTCGCTGAGTGTCTGATTCAAACCATCGATTTCTGGTTTATTCACCGCACATTGCTATGAGTTCACGAAGGCCAGCCTTTGCATTCTCGATATGCACCCTGGCTCGGTCATCAACGAAGTCCAAACGCAACTGAGAAGCTGTCGGCGGAGCTTGTCGAACCGCTAAGGGTGCAGGTGCAGGAGTTGATACCGCGGGGGGTCGCTGAACGACCTCCGCCTTAACACTCTCTTCGACACCCTTTTGCTGAGGCGACATCAAACGCTTCCGTGCACCAGCCAGGGTGAACTTCTCTTCGTATAAAAGCCGTCGAATCTCACGAAAAACCTCTACATCCTTCCGCCTATAACGGCGCTGATTGGATGCAGTTTTTCCGGGACGAATAGACGAGACTTCTTTTTCCCAATAACGCAGAACATGAGGCTGCACTCCTACAAGCAGTGATACCTCACCGATCTTGAAGAAGAGCTTATCCGGGATAGACGTATCCGGTCCCAGATTGCCCGCGCCTGAAGACGTTCGTCCTGGCATCAAGCTATCGCCTTTTTACGAAGCCTGCGGTGCTTGTGCAGCATCAGCAGTATTCAGTGCATTCTTGAGAACCTGAGAAGGCTTAAAGGTCAAAACCCGACGCGCGGAAATTTCAATAACTTCCCCAGTCTGTGGGTTACGGCCTACACGAGAACGCTTGTCGCGAACTTCGAAGTTTCCGAAACCACTAATCTTAATCTTCTCCGCTTTTTCAAGCGTGTCCTTCATTGTATCAAAAACCAACTCGACGATGTCGGCAGACTCCTTTTTCGAAAGTCCTACTTGTTCGTGAATGGCTTCAACCAAATCCGCTTTTGTCATTGTGCACCCTCCAGGCGCTAATTATGGCAAACAACTATAGTTTTCAGCAACCTATAGAATTTTACTATGTTCTAATCAACGTATTTCAAGGTCAAATTCGGACTTTAATCCCTCTAAAACAGCTTCAAATGCCGTTCCAACCTCTCCATCGGTCAATGTTCGATCGTGGCTGCGGTATTTGATGCCAAACGCCAAGCTTACTTCGTTCTTCTTGAAGGTCTTATCCGTGTAAACATCAAAAATCATTACGTCCTGAATTATAGAGGGTCCGAGGGCCCCGCCCGCATTTTCTTTCAAGAACTGGCGTATTGACTCAGAAGAAACCGATCGGTCAACCACTACTGCAACATCACGACGCGTCCCCGGATATTTTGGTAGACTCTTAAAGGAAGTCCCTTCAACCTGCTGTTTCACCAGATGATCAATTACGATCTCGGCAACATATACAGGGCCAGAAATACCCAATTCTCGACACTTACCTGGGTGCAATTGCCCCATCCAGCCAACAGTTTCACCTTGAATACTTAGCTTCGCCGTAGCATATGGGTTCAAACCAGGGATATCCGCTGGCTCACGGACCACCGCTCCAGCCAGCCCGAAGGCCGCTAAAAAGCTCTCCACGCTCCCTGCCAAGTCAGTGAAATCAAATGTCTCCGCACCTTCGTACCAGCGCCCCTCATGACGTCCACCCCAGAGAGCCCACGCAGCTCGGTCTTCCTGGTATGGAATCAACTTATCTTTTTCGTCTTCATCCGCACTGACATCTGACTTCTGGAAAAACGCAGTACCCACCTCAAATAGCTTTACGGTTGTAGCCTGTTGACGCTGGTTACGACTTAACGACTCGAGAAGCCCCGGCATCAAACTGGTTCGCATTGCGCTGAATTCTTCTCCCAGCGGGTTAATGATTCGAACAGTTTCGCCAGTTGCAAGAACATCGTTATTGTAGACGCTTGGACTACCGAAAGCGTAATGAATGGTCTCGGTTATACCCAATCCACGCAGGGTTTTCTTCGCAACGTCAGACGGCCTAGCCTTCGGAACTTCAGTTTGAACCGGACCACCCGTAGATGGCAGGCGTTCAGGGATATTGTCATAACCGTACCGACGAGCAATCTCTTCAATCAAATCTCGCTCGCGGGTTAAGTCAGGACGGAAACTCGGCGTCTCAAACCGCAACGCATCCTCGTTTTTGCCAACGCAGCGGATCTCAAGTGGCTCTAGTAAAGCAACGACTTTCTCCGCACTCATGCTAACGCCAAGAATACGCTCGATTTGGCGAAGTCTCAAATTGACATCACCAACAATCTCACCCTTCTTGAACGCCTTAATGGCACCCTTCGCGACTTCTGCCCCGGCAATCTCGGCAAGGATCTGGGCACAGCGGTCAACCGCTCTATTCACGGCTCCTGGATCAGCGCCACGCTCGAATCGATGACTGCTATCTGTGTGTAGACGGCACCGCTTTGATGTACGCCGAATACCAGTGGGTTCGAAGTATGCTGACTCTAACAACACACTGGTTGTAACATCGGTTACCTCAGCTAAGGCACCGCCCATAACACCAGCCAATGCGACTGCTTTGGAGCCGTCAGCGATAACCAAGTCGGCCGATGTAAGCTCATGCTTTTCATCGTTAAGCGTTTCGATCACTTCGCCATCGTCAGCGTAGCGTACGGTGATAGTTGGAAGCCCCGCTTCGTGGTCGATTCGAGCCATATCAAAAGCATGTAAAGGTTGCCCATATTCAAGCATGACATAGTTCGTTGCATCTACAACGTTATTGATGCTTCGCTGCCCGGCCTGTTCTAATCGACGAACCAACCATTCTGGCGATGGTCCCACTTTGATATTGCGTAAAGCGCGAAGCGCGTAACGAGGACATGCCGCTGGCTCTTTTACAACCACTCTAGCTTGCCCAGACACATCACCGCCCTTTTCAAGCAGTCTCCATTTCGTCGGCTTAAGTCTTGCCCCTGATGAGGCAGCAAGTTCCCGTGCGATACCCAAGTGAGAAAGACAATCAGGTCGATTCGGCGTTATTCCCAAAACGAGAGATGGCCCCATTCCGGTCGCGGCAAAGATATCGTCCCCTAGAGTGAGCGACCCGGGCAATTCCCACAGGCCGTCGACCAGGTCTTCAAGGCCCAGCTCCGAGCGCCCACAAAGCATTCCCTCACTGACAACTCCGCGCATTTTACGCTTGCTGATTTCAAACCCTGGGAGTCTTGCACCGATCTGCGCATAAGGAACCAACATGCCTGCAGCCACATTAGGAGCACCACAAACAACGGTTCTGATCTCGTCCCCATCGTTTACTTTACAAACCTGTAACCTGTCTGCGTCGGGGTGTTTTTCAGTCGATTCGACCCGGGCCACAATAACCCCACTTACATTTTCAGCAGGGTTGTTTTCTTCCTCAACCTCGATGCCGGCCATCGTAAGGCTTTTGGAGAGTTCCTCCAGTGGAGGCAAGTCAACAAACTCAGAGAGCCATTCAAGACTTACTTGCATACTCAGGGTCCTTTAGGTTGAGACGGGAAGGCGCGACAGGTAGTCGACTGTTCATCGGCCGTTAAACTGGTCCAGGAATCGTAGGTCATTTTCGTAGAAGAGGCGAATATCATCGATGCCCCAACGGAGCATTGCGATACGTTCCACTCCAAGGCCAAACGCAAATCCTTGAACTTCATCTGGGTCATACCCGACTGCTTCAAGTACCGCAGGATCTACCATTCCCGCGCCGAGAATTTCCAACCATCCACTTCGTTTCTCTGAATGAAACATGACGTCAACTTCAGCGGACGGCTCGGTGAACGGGAAAAAACTTGGCCTAAATCGGAGTTCAGCATCTGGTCCAAAGAGACGGATTGCAAGCTGCTTTAAAACACCTTTGAGATCGGCGAAGGTTGCCTTCTCATCAATCCAGAGACCTTCGATTTGGTGAAATACCGGAGAGTGTGTTGGGTCAACGTCGTCGTTACGAAAGACCATTCCCGGTGCTACAATCCGAACAGGAGGCTTTCGCTTCTTCATCGTTCGTATTTGCACATTGGATGTATGAGTACGCAACACCACGTTTTCTGCGATAAAAAACGTATCCTGCATATCACGAGCTGGATGATCAGGAGGCATATTCAACGCCTCGAAATTATACCAATCGTGCTCAATCAATGGACCATCTGCCACAGAAAAACCGATGCTCTTCAAAGCATCGAGGATGTCTTCTTGAACTTGAGCGAGCGGGTGCGCAGCGCCTGGGTAATTCCATCGCCCGGGCAGTGTTACATCACAGCCACCGGCCTCAAGTTCGGCCAGTTCACGAGCATCATCGAGACGCTTTACGGCATCTATCAGGGCTGCTTCGATCTTGGTTTTGACTTTGTTAATACGCTGACCAGCTTCGGGACGCTCTTCTTTGGGGATTTCCCTCAGAGAACGCATCATGGAACCTAAGGCTCCCTTTTTACCGACGGTCTCGGCGCGCAACTTCGCTACAGCATCGTTCGTCTTGGCGCGACGCGCCTTCTGAACAGCTGAACGCTCGATTCGCTTTAACTCTTGTTGGAGCTCCATGCCACCACACATCTGCGCCCGGACTAGGAACGAGAATGCTCGTAGCCCGGGGAGGAAGAGCCGATTTGCTTAAATTATGCCAGGTTTTGCTTTGCTAGACCGACAACTGCAGCAAACGCTTTTGGCTCGTTAACAGCGAGATCAGCCAAAGCACGGCGATCCAGTTCAATTCCACCAACCTTGAGGCCGTGCATGAACTTACTGTAATTGAGTTCCAAGGGACGAACTGCCGCGTTGATACGCTGAATCCAAAGAGCGCGATAAACACGCTTCTTTTGTTTACGACCAACAAAAGCAAATGCTAATGCGCGGTCAACAGTTTCGCGGGCTACCGCATAGAGTTTACGACGGGCACCAAAAAAGCCTTTAGCTCTTTTGAGTGTACGCTTACGTCGTACTCGAGTTTTATATCCACCTTTAGTGCGAGGCATAACGCCCTCCTTCACATGCCGACAATTCTTTTGCCAGCTTAACTACTCAACCGTATGGTAACAGGCTTTTCGCCATAGGCTCATCGGCCTTACATAGCAATAACGTTCCACACTTCTGACGCAATACTTTGCGAGACTTACCAGTAAACAAGTGAGCTTTACCTTTACGGCCAACTTTCACTCGTCCTTTTCCGGTGAGTTTGTAACGCTTCGCAGCTGCGCGCTTTGTCTTCATCTTAATCTTGGCCATGATAGCCTCCTAGTTCGTCTTGTTTGGGGCAACAATCATAATCATGTTGCGACCTTCAAGCTTAGGCGTAGACTCAATTGAGCCTACTTCTTTCACATCTTCAGCTATTCGCCGAAGAATATCTCTGGCAATGTCTTGCCTCGTAATTTCTCGGCCACGAAACATCATCGTAACCTTAGCCTTAGCACCTGTACCCAGGAATTTCTTAATACGTTCAACCTTGAAGACATAATCATGTTCTTCGATTTTCGGTCGAAACTTTACTTCCTTTACGGAGGTACTTGCTTGGCTCTTACGCGCTTCGGAAGTCTTCTTCTTTTGCGCATATTTGAATTTGCCGTAATCCATGATTCGACAAACTGGTGGTCGAGACTCTGGAGAAACCTCTACAAGGTCCAATCCAAGATCCTCAGCCTTTGCCAACGCTAAATCAGGTGGCATAATTCCCAACTGATTCCCCTCAGGATCAATAACTCGAATCTCTCGAGCCCTGATTCTTCTGTTTAAGCGTGGCCCTGCGGGTGGCCGACTCCTCTGCTGTTCACCGCGTGCGATGGCGTGCCCCTCCTGAAAAAGTTCACTCTTTTGTAGTCCTTGGCTTCATTGCGTCTGGACTAACCTGACTGTGTTCCCTTTTTTGACAACACGGGTCAGCGGCGGCCGGGTGTACCACGAAGAATTCGAGACGGTCAAGTGAGATTCACTCGCCATAACGTCTACTTATGTACGCCTACGGCTACCAACCTCTGTGCTTGCGAAAGTATGTGGTCTCAGTGACAAGCTGAAACCCTTTCTACAAGAGCGAATCAGAGGTGGTAGGCACGGACAGAATTGAACTGTCGACCCCTACAGTGTCAATGTAGTGCTCTACCACTGAGCTACGCGCCTAAACTCTCAAGCTATATAAAACCTTCGAGAACGCGCGGTTTACTATCGGGACTACAACCTGTCAAGCAATATGGTCCCCATATCACGCTCGAACTATTTAACGGCCCCGGTGGTAAATCGTTGAAATGATTGTTATCGCGCGGCTCAGCGTGCGTTGACCTGAGGCCTAGCCCTTCTTATGATCAAGCACGGCCCCCAAAACCTGGATAATGCATGTCATCCGTTAGCGTTGGAGCCCTTCTAGGGCGGTACAAAATTGAGTCGGTTCTCGGTAAGGGCGGCATGAGCGTGGTTTACCGGGCCACCGACCCGAAACTCCAGCGGACCGTAGCCATCAAGGTGATGCACGATTACCTAGCTCAAAACCAAGACGCTAAGATTAGATTCCATCGTGAGGCACTCGCGGTCGCACAACTTCAACACCCTAATATAATTAAGGTTCTTGATTATGCAGGAGAAGAAGCGGACAAGTTATTCATCGTAATGGAGCTGGTGGACGGCTATGCACTCAGCGCGGTCACAGCGGATCAGGGTAAGTTTTCTCCACCAGAATTCGCGTTACTCATTGCTAGGCCCATCGCGGATGCGCTTCAGCATGCTCACCAAGCCGGGATCATTCACCGTGATCTTAAGCCTGAAAATATTCTGATCGGTCACAAGGGCTCGATCAAACTGACGGATTTCGGGATTGCACGGATGGTCGACAAGCAAACGATGACTATGACGGGCACACTTCTTGGCTCGCCCGCCTTTATGGCACCTGAGTATATTTCGGGGGAAGCCACCGATCATCGCGCCGACATTTTTTCTTTTGGCGCTATGCTTTATCAACTAACTACGGGCGTATTGCCCTTCCGGGGCGACTCACCAGCGGCATTACTGCATGCGATCTCCAAAGGTGTGTGCGAACCAGCTGGAAAATTAAACCACACCATCCATTCCAATATCGCGAGAATTATTCACCGATGCATGGCCCACAACCCAGATGAGCGCTACCCAACAGCCGATTCATTGCGCGCTGATATTGACGCCGTATTGGCTCAGGCCGGTATCCCCGAGGGTGGCCAACTGCACCTGAAGGATGCGCTTAAAGATCGCGCGATATTCTCAGAAGAGCTCAATCAAGAGCTACCTGGACGCTACTTCGAGCTTGGCAAGATTTCACTTGAGAACGGCCATACCGGAACGGCATTGGAACATTTTGACCGGGTACTAAGCAGCCAACCCGAGCATCCTGAAGTTAGAAAGATGATGGCGTCGCTTGAAAAACGTCATGTCGGTAAACGGTTCTTACTGGCCCTGGCCTCGGTCGCAGTAATTATTGCATCTGGGATATTCGTAGCCAGCCGTCTTCCAAGCCTATCTCCCACAACCCTGGAAGCCCCTCAAGCACTCAATGCGGGCGACTTGCTGACGAAGGTCGAAGACAAAGTAGAAACCGTAAAGAGGCGAAGCGTTTCCTTCTTTTTAGAAGGCCGAGGCGACCTACTGGTCGATGGAGAGCTTGTCGCAGATGGCATTTTTAACAGTTTTGCCACCCTGGTTATGCCAGGTGACCACACAGTAATATTTAAAGGTCCTCTCGATTCCGACACCAAATCATTCACGGTCTATGAAGAAGGGCCTGTCGATCCGGTGAGACTTAGCGTGAAGGTAAAGAGTATGGCAGCGCAGCCCGCGGGAGACCTACGTCCGGCTTTAGAGCCTATCTCGGCGCAAGCAAAGCCAAGTGCTGTCCCGGAAGAGCCTACCGAGACTCGCCTTCTAACCTTTCTCACGGATGGCGGCTGGGCCCACGTAGATCTCAATGGCGAACGGGTTGCGAGCAACAAATTCGGTAAATTCGAGCTTTCAGTACCCTATGGCTCCCATACTCTTAAATTTACAAATAACGACGCACAACCAAAAGAAATGGCGCTTGAGGTAACCGAGGAGCTTCCGCCAAATACCACCCCCATCGTCATCCGCTTGAAGCCTAAAGATGCTCTGTTGTATTTGGCTGGTGCCCCAAACGGCTCTTTGGTTCGAATCGCTGGACGTACTTACCCGCTTAACTCGTTAACCCGCGGGGACCCAATTCTCGTGCCATTGCCTCGTGGTAAAGGACGTTTTACACACCGGCTTTCGGTCGAAAATGGCGGCGAAGTTATCTTCCAACAAGCAGTCGAGTTTTACGCGGGACAGCGCAAGGATGTTGCAGTCCCCGACCAGCCCTAGTAATTGCTATAAGTAATGTTAGGTACTCTGCTCGGATTGGTCATGCTCGCCCAAACGGTGAACACTGTGGATGTGGACGCAGAGCTACGGCGTGCCGGCAATGAATACGCCTATGGAAACTATGAGGAAGCCATTCTTCAGCTTCAAGACCTGCTTTATCCGATGCGCTTAAGCTCCGAGAGCCAAGTGATTGAGGCACGCGAGCTTCTGGGCTTGTGCTATTACCTCACGGACCGGTTCGAACAAGTCGCTGCTGAATTCGCGAAAGTTCTCTACTTAAACCCAGACCATAGGCTGGACCCATTCTCCATCCCGCCACCCGTGATTGAAGCTTTTGAAAACGTGCGGAGGCAGCTAGAGCCTCAACTTGCTGAAATCAGAGAGCAAAAGGTCAATCCGACCGTAACCCCCACTGCGAACCCCTCTGGTGGGTCAGCTGCTCCACCGGCCTCCGTCCAAATTATCGAGCGAAGTGATTTCGCAACGTTTCTGCCCTTCGGTGTTGGCCAATTCCAAAATGGTGACACCGGGCTTGGGACATTGTTCGCGGCCACAGAGGCTGCACTGCTTGCCCTCAATATCGCGGCATATTTCTTGGCGCGCTATAGCGCGGACTCTCCTGAGGCCATCCAAAAATTGATGGTTCTCCAATATGCCAGCGCGACGCTCTTCGGCGTAACCTGGAGCATTGGTGTTTTCCAAGCCAGACTTCATTTTCAGCCCACCATTACGCGCCCTCTCAGTTCGGCAGCGATGCCTACCTCGCCAGCAGCAGAGGTCTCAGGCACTTTTCAGCTTGGGTTCGATTTCTAGACGTCATAGAAGCTCTTGTGGCTCGGCCGAGGTCGCCATATGTTCGTATCATCCAAGGAGAATATCTGTGCCGCTCTTAGTGACGGAGAATAAAGACCAGCGATTTGACCTCTATCGGAGCATCACGCGCATTGGCTCAGCCGCAGGTGCGGATATCCATCTAGTGGGTGAGAATATTGCCACCGACCATGCCCATATCACCCGTGATGGTGAAAGCTACGTGATCGCATCCCTCGGACGAGGTCGCACCATCTTGGTCAATGGTAAAAAATCGAAGAAAGCCAACCTGGCCGACGGAGACACAGTTCAAATCGGTGATGTCGTGATGAAATTTTTGACGTCGGCCATCGAACCCTCGGACAATGCGAGTGTTGAAGAAAAATCGACGATGGATGCCTACCGGGAAATCGTCAGGTTCTCCGAGATGTTGATGCATACCTCCACCGTGGATGAACTCCTTACGAAGCTTATGGACGCTGTGATCGAACTCAGCGCAGCCGACAAAGGATTTCTAATTCTTTTCGATAACGGCGCCCCATCCGTCCAAGTTGCGCGAAATATAGCCCAAGAAGACTTAGAGGATGCGCTGAACGAACTCTCAGACAGCATTCTCGAAAAGGTCATTAAAGAACGCCAAGCGCTTATCGTAAGTGATGCCTTAAACGACCACGAATTTTCCTCAAGCCGCTCCGTTATGAATCTTAAAATCTGCTCGGTTCTCTGCGCGCCACTGCTTGAAGACGGCGAACTCATGGGTTTGATTTACCTGGGAAGTAACCAGTTCACGAACCTCTTTGATGCGGCCATCTTATCTGGCGTCACCGTGTTTGCATCTCAAGCCTCTTTGCTTATCCGCAACGCTCTTCTTCTCAAGGACCTACGGCAAGATAACGACAAACTTCGGCAAACCATCAAAGCCAAGCGATTTGGTCAAATCATCGGTGCCTCCCCTGAGATGGAAGACATCTTCAAAAAGATACGGAAGGTCGCACCGACGGATATCTCTGTTTTAATCACAGGCGAAACCGGGACCGGTAAAGAATTAATCGCCCAAGAAATCCACCGTCACTCCAACCGGGCCGACAAACCCTTTGTTGTGGTGAACAGCGGCGCCATTCCTGAGAACCTTCTTGAAAGTGAATTGTTCGGCCATATGCGAGGGGCCTTCACCGGCGCCACAGCCAATAAGATAGGCCGTTTTCAAGCCGCCAATGGCGGGACACTTTTCCTGGATGAGATCGGCGAAATGCCCATTGGGCTTCAGGTCAAAATACTGAGAGCACTGCAAGAAAAAGAGGTCACCCCAGTAGGTGGCACCAAGCCAGAACAAGTCGATATCCGCATTGTTTCAGCCACCAATCGCGTGCTTGAAGACGAAATTCAGAATGGTCATTTCCGAGAAGACCTTTTCTATCGGCTCAATGTCGTAGGTCTCCATTTACCTCCCTTGCGCGAACGCGGCGACGATTTAATGTTGATTGCTCGGTTTCTCCTCAAAACCATTGGTGAGGAGTACGGGTTGTCGATCTCGGAGTTCTCCCCTCAAGCCACGGTCCTGATGAAACGCTACAACTGGCCAGGAAATATCCGCCAGCTCGATAATCGCATTAAAAAAGCAGCCGTTATGAGCGATGGC
>JABJBS010000185.1 GCA_018668695.1 Deltaproteobacteria bacterium | reverse complement strand
CCAGACCTTTGGTGACCCCTCTGTGGGCAGTGGTTCCATCAGCGAACTCTTCGGATAAGGACATCAAAATGACATCTCTTAAACTTCAAAGAGTCCTCTTTGCAATTGTATTCACTCTCACTGCCAGCGCATGTGGCAGCGAGGTCTCTGATCCGGCGGAGGATGAGACGAATGCTTCGCAACCCAGCGAAACCGCAGAACCCGATTGGGCACCCGACTGCAGCAGTGACACTGAGCACTTCACAACTAAACTCTGGCAACCCTTCTTGAGCTACCAATGTATATCCTGCCACCAAGTCGACAGCATTGCTTCCAATACAAGAATGGTGCTCTCCCCAACCAATATGCAGCATAACTTCGAAACCCTATGGGAGCTTGCTCGAATAGAAGATGCAACCGGCCCGCTACTCTTGCAGCACCCAAGTGGACAAGGCAGCTCAGAACACACCGGTGGCAACTTGATTGAGATGGGCTCTAGCAATTACCGCGCACTCGAATATTGGATAGGTAGATCTAGGCAAAATATCGCCTGCCCTGATGAAACTGATGGCGAAGAGCTTGAACCAGGCGGCGATGGTGATGGTGAGCTTTCAGCAATGCAGCCAGGCCCAAGGCTTTTAAGGCGACTTAGTCACCAAGAATACCGCAACACCATTCACAGCATCTTCCCGTATTCCATCGATACTGACCTGAGTTTAGCCCCCGACAATGTGGTGGAAGGATTTGCCAACAACACCGATGCACTCTTGGTTTCGCCGCTCCTGGCAGATCAATACCGAGGCATTGCTGAAACCGTCGCGCTAAGAGCCGCGCAAAATATATCCGGTCATACCAGCTGCGATCCGGAAGCCGATGGACCATCAACTTGCACCAGCCAATTGCTCGCTGAACTGGGTCAAAAAATATTTAGGCGCCCTCTTAGCTTAGAAGAGGCACAACGCTATTTTGACCTTTGGTACGATGTGGCCAGCGAAGATGGTTACCTCCAAGGCATTCAATGGATGCTCACGGGTATGCTTCAATCGCCGCATTTTTTATACAGAAGTGAAATAGGTACACTCCAATCGCAGGGTGACTATCAGCTCACATCCTGGGAAATTGCCTCTGAACTATCGTATAACCTCACCGGGACGCTTCCCGACGAAGACCTTTTTCATGCAGCCAGTTCGGGACTTCTCGACAACGAAGAAGGTATTCTCAGCGAAGCATCCCGCCTTATGCAAACCCAGGCTGGTGCCAATAAGTTTTGGGAGTTTATGGAATCGTGGCTCGGCCTTGACCAGCTGATGCTGGTAACGCGAAGTACTGAAGATTATCCCGAACTCACCCCATCGATTCGTCAGTCTATGCTGGGACAAACAAGGCGCCTCACTCAAGATGTGTTTATGGGTGGCCAATTGGGACAACTCTTCACAAACTCAAGCACCTATCTCAACGAGGAGCTTGGGCAATTTTACGGAATTGCTGTACCGGCGGATGCTGCTACCAGCGACGGATTTACAAAAGTATCGCAGGCAACGGAGTACCGCGGCGGAATCCTCACGGAGGGTGCATTTCTAACGACCTATGCAAAGGCCAATTCATCCTCGCCAATTCATCGCGGCATTCTCGTGCGCGAGAAACTCTTTTGCCAAACCCTCCCCCCGCCACCGGCTAACCTTGATACTTCCCCACCTCAAATGGATTTAAGTAAAAGTACACGAGAGCGTTATTTGGAGCATTCTCAGAATCCTGCATGCAGTGGTTGCCACAACTTGATTGATCCCATCGGCTTTACCTTCGAACACTTCGACGGAATCGGGCGCTTTCGTGAGGTTGATGGAATCCACGGCATCGATGCCTCGGGAGAAATCACGGGTACCCAACATACGAATACCACCGTGAATGGTGCTCGCGAACTTTCAACACAATTGAGTAACAGCCAAGATGTACAGGCCTGCTTTACGGAGCAATGGCTTCGCTACACATATGGATTGCATCAAGAGCCTCTCCTCGAAACAACCCTGGAGAACCTAGAAACGAACTTTGTTTCAAACGGGGCGGATATTCAAAGTGGGCTTCTCGCCATGGTCAACACACCCCACTTTCGCACACGAAATGCAGACCCAGAGGCCACAGATACAACAGCTCAAGACTTAACCATCGTTTGGACGACGAACGAGCTGCTTGGCGGGCGTGAAGAACCTATCCTCGATTCACCATCGGGGCCGGCCACTCCAGAGGGGCTATCCGTGGAAACCATAGAAGCAAGCCGTTGGAATTCCGGTGCCTGCTTCGATGTGGTCGTAACCAACAATTCCGACGCAACCATTACCTGGGAAATTGAAGTTCCGCTTGAAGGCAATTTGGAAAACATTTGGAATGCAGAGGTTACGCAAAACCTTGTGACGAGCTTGGTGGTTCATGGCGTAGGGTGGAATGCTTCACTGGCACCCACGGGGACAGCCAGCTTTGGGTACTGCACCAGCTTCTAGATCGCAAAACAGCATGCATCTTCATAGAGCAAATGCGGCGTCGGATTTACCAACAATGATGAAATTAGAACCGAAGAGATAATGATTTGGTTCACCCTACTTTTCTTATAAGCTCCAGCTTAACCTAGCCATCTGGAGAAAACATCCCATGACTGCCCAGGCTGTGAACTACTCTCTTCAAAACGACATCGCTCTGATTCAAATGGACGACGGGAAAGTGAATGCACTTACCCACAGCATGCTCGATGAACTCGATGCTGCACTTACGAAAGCCGAACAAGAAGCTAAGGCTATTGTTTTTACCGGACGAGCAGGCAGGTTTTCCGCAGGCTTTGACTTAAAGGTCATGATGGCAGGACCAGAATCAGCCAATGGGCTGCTCAAAAAAGGCGCGCCCTTCTTCATGCGTCTCTATGGTTCACGTCTACCTTTGGTTGTGGCCTGCAGCGGGCACGCTGTGGCAGGCGGTGCACTCATGACACTCTGTGGTGACGTTCGGATCGGAGTAGAGGGCCCTTTCAAGATTGGCCTGAACGAAACAGCTGTAGGACTGCCTTTACCCATCATTGGCATCGAGCTGGCAAGAGACAGACTCGCTAAGACTGCACTCAGTGCCGCAACTCTTGGCGCCTTCATCTATGACTCAAAGAGCGCCGTCAAGGCAGGTTACCTTGACCAAATCGTGGACGGCGATAGCTTAATGGAAACGGCGTATCAGGCCGCAACAGTATTAGCGGGATACAATTCGATGGCATTTTACGAAACCAAAAAGAGACTTCGTGGAAAAACCATCGATTACATCAATGCCACCCTGGACGACGATTTAGCCAACTTTGCTAAAGCAATGGGCGCAGGCTAAACCCAGTGGCTCCCGACCGCCCATCCATTCGTACACCAGCCGGTGTTGCCAGACTTACGCTGGCCTTTATTTTCTTCTACCACGGGCTTGTTCCTAAAATTCTGTTTCAGCATCCAAGCGAAGCTGCGCTCATAGAGGTCCACCCAATTGGCATTGCTACCAACATTCTGATTCTCGCAGGCGGCATTGCCGAGGTGGGATTGGCAGTGTTGCTGGTATTGTTGTGGAAGAAGTCCTGGCCATTGTGGGTAGCTGGTATCGCGCTGACCGGCTTATTTATGGATGTTCTGATATTCTCACCAGAGGTCACCATTCAAGCGTTCAACCCAGTCTCGCTGACCATCGCCAGCCTCGCACTTGTCTGGATTGCGCTTCAAGAATCGAGAGACGAAAACACTTAAAGCCGCCCACTCACCAAGTAGCATCCGTGTCGACCGCACTGGCTTCAAAGTTTAGATAAAACCACCAGCCTAGCGTCGAGCCATCCGGACCGGTGTCTCGTGCGTCAATCGTTGAACAACCGGAAGCACTCCCCGGCAAGATACTGTCCACGGGTTGTCCACCAACCACCGGTAAATCGTCTGGTAAAGTGATTTCTGATGCTCGCTGCTCCGACATAAATCCGCGGATCAAACCACCGACCATGCTCACGCCTTCGCCATCCGCAGAATACTGAGCGGACACCCTAGCTGATTCAAGCTCGACCATAATACCGCCGATATCCAGGACCAGATCCACCTCATCGGAAACATAGCAATCTGGAGCGACGGAACTCACCGGCGGCGAATAATCGGAGGTCGTACCATCCAATAAACCTAAGCAGTCCGAAGTGGCTCCAGCTTCACTGTTTGAATAGGAGCTGTCTTGCAAGGGATCAGCCGAGTCGACACTGCATACTGTAGTCGCTAAAGGACTACTGCAGCGACCATCGCCAATGCGAATCAGTCCCGAGCCACCCGGCGAAGTTTCTAGCGGGTTCACAAACATGAGTAAGCTCAAATCAAGATCTCCATCGGCATCGTCATCGGTGGTGATACTTGTTTGAATCATACTGTTTACCGAAGGAGCCAAGCCCATAGGCGCGCCTTCATCGGTTAAGTCGATGCAACCGATAAACGGAGCCTCCACTGCAATATGTGGGTCTCGAAGAACCAACTCCTGAACGCGGTACATAATAGAAGCATCGGCGATGTCACTGGCGTCAGAGGCATCACTGAGGTCGTCACCAGTTTCAGTCTCGCCGCCACACGCCACAAGTGTTGCCAATAAAGCTATCGCCAAAATCTTTTCAACTAGACTCGTCGAACCCAAACTATATCCCATGCTGAACCCCCTTCGATGAGAAACCACCCACTTCCTACTTAAAAGTGTAGCGCCCTTACCTACCGCGTGCCAGCCAGCTTGATTGACGGTCGGGCCAAAAAAAATCCCCGACACCTGCTTCCAGATGCCGGGGATTATCTATTCATCTTGAATGGGTCAGCTCGCCTGATTCGCAAGCCTTGCCTTGATAGGATTGACGAAAGCCTCAACGACACCGCCAATGATTGCGCCTACGCCGCTAACCACATCACGTAGAGCTTTAAAGGTCTGCATCTCGTGAGTTTTTCCAGTCAAAAGACTCGATAATTCCTTAACGACAAAGATCCCGAGTAAAACAGCTCCGATACCCCAACCGACCGGTCCAGCAGAGGCCATAAGCGCCATGCCGACTACGGGTTGAGCAAGCCGTGCGATACCAGCAGCTGCCTGGGTTAGTCCTCCACCAACAGTTTTCAAAGCTCCAGTCAGGCCGCCCTGGTTCTCACCTTGAAGCACCAAAGCTTGGCCCTTGGTTGAGGCGATATCACCGATTTTTCGAGGAGCGTCTAGAATCGCAGCAACACCAGCAAATGGGACACTGACCAAGCCGCGGACGATATTTGATAACCCTTCAGCGAATCGAAACTTGGTAAGAGCTTTCAATCCCGCCCAGATGCCCGTTTTACCGGTAACGGCTTCTACAAGCTGAGCACCACCATTAAGCGGTTTGCTCTTTTCTACCGAGGATGTCGTTGCTACCGCTAAAGCATCCGTTGAAGTTGCTACATCCACACTTGAGGTTCCACTGCTAACACGGACAAGTTCGGTGGTTCCAACCGCCAATGTGGGATTGCTTTCAGGATTAGGCGTAGAAATGACGGGAACCAAATTAACTTCACTGGCACCTGACTCAACCGCAACTGCGTCCATGGTGGTAGCCATCGCTCCCTCACTGAGAGAGCGGCTTAGGGCATCCATTTCTTTTGGAGCAGTGCTTGGGATTAAAGCCGAATGCAATGCTGGCTCACTCTTCGCGCGCGGCAATAAGGTGGGTCGAATGTTGGTCGAAGGCGCCTCGAACGAATCTCGCGCAATCGGGAAATCAGAAACACCACTTTTGACTGCAGGCTTTTTAGAGGGTTCGGCTGGAGATTGGCACTTACTTTCCCAGAAAGACACCATATCTGAAACAGAGCGACGCTCTGGGTTTACCGGAAGGTTAATTTGAGGTGAAAGCGCGTTTGTCATTATTCGTATCTCCAATGCTCCGTGCAATCGTTAGATGCTGCACGCGTTATGTCTTGCATTGTTTTTCGGCAGCGATACGACATTGTTGCTTCAAAATGTTCGCTAAACGATCAGTCCGGCGATGACACAATAGGTCAAAACTGGGTCTGAACTTTGTGTTACCGGGGTAGAATATAAAAGCCGGCATTGATTTGGGGATCTGGCTTTTTCGACGTTTTCGGCTCTTTTACTTGAGGTAACGGGGCCAACTGCAACGCCGGGTGCTCACCACTCCGCTCCAATGGCAGATTACTGATTTTACTTACTTTTTTTCTCATAAAAATGGTCCCCAATCTAGGGCGCCGGTTGCGCCTCCATGATCTAGTATCGGCAGGACCACTTCTTCTGTTGCGTCTATTTTTCCTAAAAATATCATAAGGATATTTCGGCACTGGGGCACTCCTTCGTCGTTTGTGTGCCCCCCAAGCACGCGCTATCATTTCTTGGGACGATGAATGGGCCTTATATGTTCATCGAAGACGAAATAAGTCAGAGGTAAAGCATGAGTAACGTTACAGATCGCGTCAAAAACCGGCTTGAGATGGATGAGACCGATGAAGCATTCGGCGGTCTAAAAAGCGCCTATCTCGAGGTATTTCTCAACAACGCGACTCAAATTGGAAAGGTCATGGACCTCTCCGAGCATGGTTTAAGAGCTCGCCTCAATCTCGAACTCGATAAAGTCCCGAGTGCAGGCAGCCTTCTTCATAACGTCAGTCTTGGAACTGCCATGAGCCGCCAAGCTCTGTCACGCCTGGTTGTTCGCAGAGTCACACCGGTAGATGACCAGCATGTAGACATCGGCCTAGAGGGCGAAGATGAAGAAACTCGCGCTTCTCTTTGGCGCGTTTGGCATGAGCTTCAAACAGTTAAAGAGGCAGAAGACTACACCACAGAAATTCCTGAAAAACTTCCGGTTATTCCTGGCCGCGGTCACTACACCGAAAAGGCTAGAAAAGAGCGTATCGAGTTCATCCGAGGTTATACAAGCCAACCACTTGAAACTCTTGACGACACGCGCTTTGACGCAGAAAAGCTAACTGGGAACATCGAGAACTTTGTAGGTAGCCTCGACATTCCTGTTGGACTAGCTGGGCCTCTCTGGTTCAACGGAATGAATGTACGCGGGCCTATTTATGCGCCCATGGCAACTTCTGAAGGAGCTTTGGTTGCCTCTGCAACAAGGGGTGCAACAGCAATCTCTCGATCAGGCGGAGTTACAACACGAGTACTTCGCCAAGTCATGATGCGTGTCCCCATGTTTGTTCTCAATACAAGTGCAGCCGCAAGTAAGTTTAGGCATTGGATTGAAGACCATTTCGAAGAAATAGCAGCCCAAACCCGATTAGTATCCAGACACGCTAAACTACGCCGTGTAACACCTGACCAAGTTAGTAACCGCGTGAATGTTACCTTCTCTTATGAAACCGGTGATGCCGCTGGCCAAAACATGACCACCTCCTGCACATGGAAAGCCTGTCAGTGGATCTTGGATCAACTCCGTCATTTTCCTGAAATTCAAGTGCAGAACTTCATGGTCGATGGAGGCATGAGCGGCGACAAAAAGGTTAACTTTCAATCCTTTCTTACTGGCCGTGGTACCCGGGTGACCGCCGAAGCCCTGATCCAGAAAGACACCCTCGAGCGCATTCTAAAAGTTAGCTCAAGACAGATTGAAGATGGGCACATGGATGCAATGAGCTCAGGTGTGAACATCGGTATGATTGGTAACAACGTAAATATTGCCAACGTGATTGGAGCTATGTTCACCGCATGTGGCCAAGATATTGCCTGTGTTCACGAATCAAGTCTTGGTACACTTCGCTTTAGAGATGCCGGTGGAGACCTGCACGTCACAATGGATCTTCCTGCCCTCATCGTAGGAACAGTTGGTGGAGGAACCAGCCTACCTGCCCAAGCCGATTACCTTGAAATGATTGGCTGCAAAGGTGTTCATAAAGCTGGCCGCTTAGCCGAGATCATCGCAGGCTTCTGTCTATCGCTGGACTTATCGACTGCGTCAGCAATGGCCAGTGGTCAGTTTGCAGCAGCACACGACCGCCTTGGACGTAACCGCCCTGTTAAATGGTTTACACTCAACGACTTAACACCCGATTTCTTTCAACGTGGATTCAAGCGCGTATACGAAGACCCTGAACTCACTGTCACGAATATTGAAGCCACCGAACTTGAAGTCGGTAGCAGCATCGTCACCGAAATGACATCACGCCAAGTGGAAAAAGTGGTCGGCCTCATTCCACGAAAAATTCACTATAAGAAATCTGATGGAACCGAAGGGCACGATGATGTTGTAATAAAAATCAAACCAACTGATACAGAAGTGATCCACGTGGCCAACACCGTTGCTCAAATGTGTGCGGGACATCTCGCAAGTGCCCACGATAAAAACAAGAGCCGCACCGGGTTCAAGGATTGCCACATAAGAGAGCTTGCAATTTACAAGCAAAACGACCCACGCTTTCAAAAATATGCTCCTAAAATATTCGAATGTTACAACAATGCCGAGCGTGAAGCTTATGTCGTTGTCATGGAAGATATCAGTGACCTCGAACTCATGAATACCGCAGACGATGTGAGTGAGTGGACAGATGCACACATTCGAGCTGCTATCGAGGGGATTGCTGAGCTTCACTCCATTAGCTTAGGGCAAGAGGACGCGCTCCGCATGGCACCATGGATTGGGCATGTGATGACCACAGAAGACATGCTCGAGATGACCCCACTCTGGCGAGCATTGGTCAATCATGCAGGCGAAGAATTCCCCGAATGGTTCCAAGAAGAAGATGTCGATGCATGCCGTCAAATGATTCAAAATATCGGTTGCTGGTATAAGGAAATTGAAACCATGCCACGCTGCTTGGTCCACAATGACTTTAACCCGCGAAATATTGGTTTCAGACGAGATGGTGATGATCTCACCCTTTGTGCCTACGATTGGGAATTGGCCACAATCAATATCCCACAACGAGACCTTGCGGAATTACTTTCGTTTACACTGCACGGGTCGGCCTCGAAACTACAAATCGATACCTATATCGAATACCACCGAACCTGCCTGGAGAAAGCTTCAGGTCAATCCCTCGATCCAGTTACATGGCGGCGTGGCTTTATTGCAGCATTACACGACTTCACAATAAGTCGGGTTTGTATGTATCTAATGTCACATACTTTCAGGAATTATAAATTCCTGGAACGTGTTGTGCGCTCGGTTCGTAATATGGGAACCATCATTCAAGACGGGAAATAGGGAAGTTTTATGACTGAAGAAAAGCAGATCAATGAAGTCCTTCAAGAAGCTATCATTCGTTATTCACAAGTATGGGAAGATTACGACTTGCTCATCAAGGGTTTAAACATTGGACCTGATGACCATATTCTGTCAATTGCCAGTGCTGGCTGTAATGCCCTTGCTATGCTTCTTGAAGAGCCCCGCAGTGTTACGGCCGTTGATTTAAATCCCTCTCAAACAGCTGTTTGTCATTTAAAAAAAGCTGCTATCAGTAAACTCTACTACGAAGAGTTCATCGTTTTGATGGGTGTTCGTACAGGGCATGACCGCTGGGCTCTGTACCAACAGATTAGGCCCGATATGCCTGAAGATGCTCAAGCCTTCTGGGATAAAAATCGTGATGTCCTCGACATGGGAATTGTGCATTGCGGGCGTCTTGAAAAATACTTTCGGGTATTTCAAGAAAAGTTCATCTCAGCTGCCGTACCTGACGATGTGCTGGAAAACTACCTAAACCAAGGTGGCAGTGAGGCGCAAAAAGAGTTCTTTGAAAAATATTTTAATGAGCCGAGGTTCAAAGAGACGTTTAAGCAATATACCAGTCGCGACATGATTGCAGAACATGGTCGCGACCACTCTCAATTCAAATTTGTTGAGGTCGAAGATGTGGGCCAGTTCTTTCACGACCGATTTCGGCATGTTTGTGAAGATCTACCAACCAAAGACAACTTCTATCTGGAGTTTTTACTAACGTCGAACTACGCCGACTTAACCAAGGGCCCTGCATATCTACGCCCGGAGAATTACCTCAAACTTCGAAGCCTCATGCCTCGATTCCATATTTTGAATAAACCACTCGATGCATGCATTCAGGATTTTGACCCTGGGCACTACAGTAAAGCCAACCTCTCGGACCTTTTTGAGTATCTGTCTGAGGAACAAACCGAAGGTTTCCTGAAAACATTGGGCGAAGGTATGCGTGAAGGTGGCAGAATCGCCTATTGGAATCTCTTGGTACCGCGCTCACGCCCGGAGAGCCTAGCTAATATTCTTACTCCGAAAAGAGAACTCGCTAAGTCGCTTTGGGAAAATGACAGAGCCTTTTTCTACGGTGACTTCCATATTGATGAGATTGTAAGGAGCTAGCTGGCGAGGATCAGCTCCGTCTTACTTCTATCCGTGCATTTATTCCCGCCAGGGAGTTCAGTTGTCACCTTCCGTCCATCGCAGTCGTCTCCTCCTCATGGGAGCTTTCCTCACAATTCTTTGGGGCTGTGCGGGGAAACATCAAGAATCTCCAACCGCTCAACATGGGCTCCTCGATTTATCCGAATGGGATTTCTCTAGAAACGGCAATGTTACCCTCAAAGGTGATTGGCTTCTTCTTTGGGATGAGTTCCAAGCACCTGGATCCATCGAGACTTTTCGTCAACTGCATCAAAACATCATCCAAGTACCTGGCTTATGGCACACACAAAACCATCCAACCCTCTTGGGCCAAACACTTCCCAGTCAAGGGCATGCTACCTATGTTGTTGAGGTGAAGCTGCCACCTGGTATTCGCTCAGATGATTTAAGTATCTCCACCCAGGCCATTGGTACCGCGGCCAACTGGACCATCACCGAGCCCAGTGGAAGCCAGTCACTGGGTAAAATGAATCAAGGTGTTGCAGCTCGGTCACTCAATGGCACAATACCTGTTCGAGTAAACACGTCTATTAATCTTGGCTCATCTGAGCAAAAGTCCATCGTCATTTGGGTACATCTAAGCAATTACCATGTTGCCCGAGGTGGTATTTGGAACGCGCCGCATCTTGGCCTCTCCCAAGTGATGGCTCAAGCCATCTATAAACAGACTCTACTCAACGCAGCCATACTCGGGCTCTTGATGATTGTGGCACTCTATCACCTTGTACTCTTCCTGCAGCGCCGAGAAGATCTCCCGTCTCTCTACTTTGCTTTGGTCTGTCTCGCGGTTGGTTTACTGCACTGGATGAGTTCGCGCTTTTTCCAGCAATTGGGAATGGGCTGGTCTCAACAAGGCTTTCACTGGGTCTCATTTCTTGAAAATATCGCCATGCCTCTTTGCGTCATGAGCATGTATGCCTTCATCCACAGCCTATTACCCAACGAACGCTTCAAAGAACTGGGAATGGTTTTGGGCCACGCCGCTGGCGCTGCCTTGATTCTACTCACCCTATTCACCGAACCCACTACCTACTCCTCATATCTTTACCTCTACCATCTTCATATCTTAGGGGCCCTGCTCTGCGTGGTCGGATTCTTAGGCCTTAAATCTATTCAAGGCAGCCCCCTCGCTCGCTGGGTTTTACTCGGCTTCGGTGTCCTTATCGTTGGTACCGCCAACGACATCATGCTGGCCATGCAAATCATCGACACCATTTACATCGGACCGTTTACCTTCATTGCCTTCGTGGTCTTACAAAGTGGCATTCTCTCAAACCAGGTATCCAAGGCCTTTAAGAGAGCAGAGCACCTGGGGCAACATCTGCAACGGGAAGTCACTGAGCGCACGGAAGACTTAAGATTCCAAACCGCCGAGGCCCAAAATTACACCCGCGAAGCATTGCGCCAAAAAGCCAAAGCAGAATCTGCCCGGCTCGCATCTTTAGAACTCAAAGAAGAAGCCGAGCGCTATGCCGAACAACTGGAAGAAATGGACCGAGTCAAAACACAGTTCTTCCAAAACATGTCCCACGAGCTTCGTACGCCGCTCACTCTGATTCTCAATCCGCTGGAGTCCCAAAGGCGTGAGCAACCGGACAATCGCGATATTGAAATTGCTACCAAAAACTCTATGCGTCTCTTGAGGCTGGTTAATCAGCTCCTCGACTTTCAAAAAATATCGGCCGGTAAATCAGAATTAAAGCTGGAACCTCTCGACCTCAATCGCTTCATCCATATCTGCGGTGATTACTTTCACTCGGCTTGTTCCAACAAAGATATCGAATTCACGGTGACCCGCGATGGACAATCCCTTGATGAAAAAGAACCACCGGTTTGGGTCATGAGCGAAACAGATGCCTTGGAAAAAGTTGTTTTCAACTATCTCTCCAACGCTCTCAAATATACGCCTACGCGTGGAAGCATTGAGCTTGGGTTCACCGTTCAAGATAATCATGTAAAACTTTTTGTCCGAGACACGGGCCCCGGTATTTCCAAACCCGGCCAAGCCAAACTCTTCGAAGTGTTTAGCCAAGTTGATGAAACCACCACTCGGGCGTACGAAGGCACTGGACTTGGACTGGCCCTGGTGAAGTCACTGATTGAGCAAATGAATGGCCAAGTGGATGTTGAAAGTGAAGTGGGCACCGGAAGCACCTTCTTGGCGAGTATTCCTCTTTGCCCGGCTCCAGAGAACGCTGACAACTTAGAGTTCTCGGTTAAGGAATGGCTACTAGACAAAGACCAAGGCGAAACTGGCACCGAGACAACCCAAGAGCTTGAGGCTCTACCCGATATAGGTGAGCGCCAAAACGGACTGGTGCTGGTGGTGGATGACCTCGCCGACATGCGCACCTTAATTGGCGGTACACTTCAAAAAAGCGGCTACCACGTAATCACCGCGCCCAATGGCAAACGCGGTTTAGAGCTAGCCCAAGAGCTGCAGCCAGATCTCATTTTAACGGACTGGATGATGCCTCAAATGAGCGGCCCAGAACTCATTGCCGCCGTTAAAGACGACCCCAAGCTTAGCTCGACGCCCATGATTTTACTGACTGCGAAAAGCGACGATGAGAGTAAAGTGTTGGGTACAGAAATTGGCGCCAATGCTTTCCTGGGCAAACCTTTTAACGACCAAGAGCTCACCAGCATGGTTCGCAATATGCTTTCGTTGAAAGCGCGGGAACGTGAAGTTGAAGAGCTTAACCATCAGCTCACAGAAAACGTGCTCAAGCGTTATCTGCCACCAGGACTTGTGGAAGATATCATTCGCGGCGATTTTGAATGGGTCGTAGAGCCCAGGCGACGGTCCATCACCGTCATGTTCAGTGACCTCTGCGGTTTTACGCAGCTTGGTACGCGACTCAATGCAAAAGCCTACGCTGGTCAGCTCAATGATTATCTGACACTCATGAACGAAATAATTT
>JABJBS010000184.1 GCA_018668695.1 Deltaproteobacteria bacterium | reverse complement strand
TGCTCAGCGAGAATTTGATTTTGAGAATGAATGGGAGTGGGGAGCAGCTTGAAATCTCCCAATATTCGAAGCCTTTTTTGTAGCTTTGGTGGATAGGTGCGTGTTGAGCCTCGGGCCAAGCCCGATTGAAAGCACTGGTTAGCCGAGCAGGGCGCTGAATTTCTCTATTTCAGGCAAAAAACGGAAGATATAACGGTTTTTAGGAAGTCGGAAGCGTGTTGTTATACATTCAGGCTCTAGGGTTTTGGTAGGTTGAATTCCCTAGTCACTTAAGCAACCTCATAAGCTGGGTGACTCTGGCTCGTGAGAGCCCTTCTCTTCTCCCTAGGTACATGCGAATTTGTTTAGATGAAGCTTAAGTCAAAGGGATTAAGCGATAAGGATCATTAAGGCGGGTGGCACCTTTTAGGGGGGCAGTAGGAATCTAACGCGGTTTCACCCAGACTTTCTCGTTCGCTAACCATCTCAATTTTTCTATTCATCCGCGGCTGGGCTCGGAATCCTTATAATAATAAGATAGTTTAATTCCTAATCCAGTTTTCTGAGACGTTATGAAAAAGAAAAGTTTAAATCCCATACCATCCCAAACTAAAGATATTGTTGTGCCAGGAGATATCATGACCAACAACCTCGCCAGGCCGTCTAGGTTCAATTTTCTACTCTTACTCTTGGCATCTTTGGCAACATTAGGAACCCTCAAACCTGATTATAAGTCTGGCCTTTCAAGCGAATACACAGGATGGCCACGAGGTGAGAGTCGACAGCGTATGACGGCTACACTGGCACCCATTGGTAATCGGATATCGTTGTTTGATTACCCAGGCGACTTACACCTGGAATTAAGTATTAAGCATATTCAAGATATTCAGGCGCCATCTGCGTTATGGACCCTAACCACGGAAGTCAATGGTGAGACCATTTCCTTGGGTGGGGGCTTCCCCGGTTTTGGAGGCGACCTGGGAACAGAAGACAATGGCGATATCATTGGCGACGCGATTGTTAGGATTGGTAAATTATGCCCCAACGAGCAAGCTCAAGTAGAGGGATGCCTCCCATGCCTAGATGGATGCACCCTGACCATTCATGCAGATCGTTGTGAGTTCGTTGGAGACTCCATCAAAAGCAGTGAAGTTAGAATTGTTCGCAGCGACGGTACTCGGTTTGAGCTACGCTGCGAGGATGATGAGGACCCTCAACCTTGTTCGGAACTAAATGATTGGTTGACCGTTAGCATTGAATCGTTGACTACGAGCCTTTGCCGCAATGGTGGGAACTAATCTTGCGCGCGGCGGATTGCTTGCGTCATCCGTTAACGGTCACAATGTTGGCCGTTTGGATACTGAACGACCATCTATTCAAGGAAATGTATGGTAATGCATTAACTGGCAAACTCTCAGATTTTGCGGGCGTGATAGTCTTTCCCCTTATTCCCGTAGCCGCCTATGAACTCGGATGCGCTTACCGCAAAATAGAACCCAGGTTTCAGCGGCATGTGCTCTTCATGAGTTTGGGGCTTACCAGTATTCTCATGGTAGGAATCAACCTTTTTGAACCGTGTGCCAATGTCTTGAGGATTGGACTGGGTGCAGCTCAGTGGCCGTTTCGGTGCATCGGGTGGATGTTGAGCAGTGGAACTGTACCGCCGCTGGTCCCCGTTTTTCATACAGTCGATCCTACCGACCTCTGGTCACTCATGGCCTTGGGGCTGCCTTATTGGGTTTCCAGGTCCTCCCATGTGGCTATAAACAACACGCGTCGGGGATGACCCATGCACTTGACCAAGACCTAGGCAGAGCACCTTAAAATCGGAATCTTTGACAATTCCCCCAACATTCACCAGTTCCAAGCCAAACCGAATATCAGGAGCATCGACTCCGTAGCGGTCCATGGCATCATCGTATGGGATTCGTAGAAACGGGGTAGGAACCTCCACGCCTTTAAGTTTCCGGAAAATCATTGCTAGCATTGAATTTCTTGTAGGGGACCGCATTGCCTTAAGCGAGCGGCCATAGATTTGAGTACTGAGCTCCACGATTTTCTTTCCTGACATAGATTCATTCTTCACCGACCTCTACATTAAATTCAAGAGATAAAAGTGCCTCAGACGTGTTGGCACAGAAAGCCAGCGCTGGCATCGAGGACTGCTCCAGCCCTCTGATTCACAACTGGGAGCATCCCAGTGCGATTCAGTGCCAACAAAGTGAAAAATCGTTCCATGGGTTTCGACCAGCTGCGGGTAGACGCCAGGAAAATAACTGCCTTGCAACTCACCGGCATCGTTACGGGTGAGAGCGACCGGGTGCCCGCACGACATTTTGGCGTGGTTTTGACCTAGGCACTTAAACTTTTACTCAAATAGAAATGTTAACGGTGAGGACCGCGCTTAATTTTCTGGAAAAACCGGATGTAACGCGAGGCCGCAAATCTTGGAACACTCGACTTTGAAATCTTTGTAAAAGCTGCACGTCCAATTTGAGCACTGAATAACTTCGTATCAATTTCATTCACACACCAGAGCCCAAGAACATTAACCAATGGATTATCCCAAGGATGTTCTTGATGATATTCGTTGTATTCAAGACTCATGTCTTGCTAGGCACATTGAGACCGATCCTTCTCTTTAGTTCAAGGCAAGTCCATTTTCGTTTGAAGAGTGCAAGCTGCTTTATGAACGAATCTTCTGGAACTCTAACAAATCTCAATCCAAAAATAGGAGGAGTCAAGCCTCCCGTACGATGCTTCAGCATGACGTCACACCGCCATTTCTTTTCGCTCTTGGCGGGCTTTCCGCATGTGGCTCACTCGAGCTCGGATCCCCTCCTTGCTCAATTTACGCCGCGCTTCTTGCACCATGCGGAGCTTCTCTTTGTAGCGCTCTTGCACCTTCTCGCGACGAGGACGACTTTCGATTTCTTCGGGCGAATTTAGGTAGACTTTTCGCGTTCCTAAAATGTGGTCAAACCACGGTCGAGTCACGCCCCAATTGCAGTCTTGATCCGGGGCCATATGATGGTCCCAATGCCAGGGTACGTTCTTTTTGGCCCAGTTCTCGTCGAGGTGGCTCTTCTTGTGCACTCGATAATAGTGGATGCCTGAGTAGAAAACGGTGCCGACGAAAAAAGGAGCGACTGGAAGGAGCGGTAAATGAACCAACGCTCCCCCAGCTAAAGCGAGGACTTCTTTGGATTGCGGAGTCCATCCTGCAAAAAGGCCTTCTACGTATTGGTCGTCGAGCATTCCGTGTTGACGGCTGTTTTTGTGGTGGTCGTGCCAATGAAAAGACCAGAAGCTGTTTCGGTTTTTACCGACGCCATGCAAGACGTATTTGTGAAAAATCCATTCGGTGGCGTTGGCGTAAATCAGTCCTAGGGGAATGCCGATCATGATGTCCTCCCGTGCTTGGCATTTGGGCCAGGAAAAATATGAAGCTGGATGGTGGGCGCTTTTCAACGGCAGAACCAAATCGCGACCATCTAGTCACCTTTTAGCGTAGGCCATCCTGCATTGCAAGCCCTCATTTGCTGTGCGCAAGAAAGAGCATGAGTAATGACCCTTTGGTAGCCACGAAGTTAGCAGCGCAATCAGACGCGCAAGAGCCCGATGAGGGCGTTCAACCGCCTCAAGCAACCATCCCGAAAGAACGCCCAGGCCCTAAAGGCGGACACCGAGATCTCAACCGCCGTGAACGGGTGCGCACCCTTCTTGAGTGGACCAATGTCCTCAGGCACACTCCAGAGCTCACGGAAGAAAATGGTGTAGTCCACAGGAGTCTGCACCATGAGCGTCTCGAGCTCACTGAACAAGGCCGGGTGAAAAATACCCAGTCCAAGTTTGGCCGCCCACATCTGTTCCATGTTTGCCAAAGCTCAGGGCGTTGTCTTCCCGGATTTGTTCGAGCAGAATTTCAGGCATTTTCCAGATGCGGAATTCTTAGCCACGGATTTGCCCGCTTTG
>JABJBS010000183.1 GCA_018668695.1 Deltaproteobacteria bacterium | reverse complement strand
GCACGTTTTGAATCCGAGTGGGACAATCAGCGAAGCGGCGAAGACATCGTAGCCATCACCTTTGGCAACACGGGTAAAGCTGTGGTCATGGCCGGCGTCACCACCACAGTAGCCTTTGGGGGCCTTAGCATCTCCGAATTTCGCGCCTTTCATGAATTCGGTATCATCGCCGCCGGCGGTATGGTGCTCATGGTACTCTCCTACCTCACGGTTCTTCCCGTTCTACTTTCGCTCTTTATCCGAGGCGGCTGGAAACCACGCCAGCTTCAATCTCATGGGCCATCGCGCTACAGCCGGATGCTGGAGGCCAACGCTAAGCCCGTAGCTTTCGTTGCATTGCTCATTACCATCCTTGCCTATTGGGGCACGCAGCACGCTACATTCAATGGCGACAGCGGCACCTTGGTAGCCCGCGACCTTCCGTCTTTTATGATGGATGATGTGATCAACGACCTTCTAGGCCATGCCGCAACACCCATCCTGGCGCTTCCAGCAACCCCTGCTCAAGAGGCAGCCATTGCAAAAGCCCTTAAAGATAAAATCCAATCAGAGGACGACTCCCCCATTGAGTTTGTTGCCGCCAGCTCCGACATGGTGCCAAAAGGCCAAGCTGAAAAAGCCGTGGTCATCGAAGAGATTCGCAAGGTCGCTAAGAAGATTCGCTCGAGCTGGGTAGAGAAAGACCAGCGCAAAGACTTGCGTGAGTTCAAGAAAATGAGCAAGGCCAAGCCCTTCAGTAAAATGGATCTGCCTAAGGAAATCCGGCGTAAGTTTGAAGACGCTGAAGGCAAAGACACCGGCTACGTGATGATTTTCCCAAAATACGACGTGGGTATCTCTGAGCACCTGATGGATTTTTCCAACGCGGTCAAAGATGTGAAGCTCGATAATGGTGAGCCATTACGGATTGCTGGTGAGCACATGATTCTCGCAGACATCTTTCGTATGGTGATGCTCGAATCGGGCCCAGTGATTCTCTTTACACTGGTCATGGTATTGCTCACGCTTTTACTGCTTCTCGGTAATATCCCCGCTGCGCTACTGGGAATAGTTCCGGCCTGCTTTACGATGCTTTGCGTATTGGGATTGATTCCAGTGAGCCCCATCAACGTGAACTTTATGAACGTGTGTATGCTACCGGCTCTTTTTGGTATCAGCGTCGATGGTGGTGTTCACCTTGTAGCACGCGTAAGAGAAGGCGCGCCTTTATCATCGGTGATTGATGAGACTGGCCGCGCAATTGGCGCAGCTTTGGTTACCACAGCGCTTGGCTTCTTCGCCTTGATGCTCGGAAACCACCGAGGCATGCAAATGCTGGGTCACTTATCGGTGGCCGGGCTGGCCGTGAACCTCATTGCATGCCTGGTGTTGTTTCCAGCTGTTCTCCACTTGGCATCCAAGTGGATGGTACGCCGCGAATCCTGATTCTATTAGAGGTCTAAACCTTCTACTAAATCTACACCCACTTGAGCGCCGGCTTTAAAGAACACCGGCGGCTCGCCAACCGGTGCATGCACTCTCATGGTCATGCCCGACGACTCCACCGCTTCACCCGTCCATAAGTGTACCCAGCTACCAGCTGGCAGGTATACATCACGGCTTGAAGTGTATTTCTCCACCACGGGCGCAACCAAAAGGTCTTCACCCAGCATCCACTGATATGGCGCATGCAAAGACTTCGGGTCTTCTGGATACTCTAGGTACATATGACGGACCAAAGGATATCCTTTATTCTGTGCATCTTGCATCAACTCATTTCGGTACGATGCAAGCAGTGCAAACACAGTGGCAAATTTCGCAAAGTGCGAAAGCGTGGTGTCGTTGTCATAGAACTGGGCATTGGCTTCTGGCTGATTGCCTTCGTGCGTTCTAAAAGCTGCAGTAAAGGCGTTTGCTTCCATCCAGCGCAGAAGTAAATCTTCCTCACGCTTAATTCCGAAACCGAATTTCTCAATCGATGTGTAGCCGCCGATATCGCTGTGGTTCAAGCTGATGCCTGAGATACCGCCCGTGACCAAGCCGGTAATTGCACTCTTGAGGCCATCTTGCTTATCCCACGTGACCATCTGGTCGCCTTCCCAAAAGAGAGTGCTGTAGGCTGGGCTTCTTGTAAAACCTGCACGGTTGAAGAAAACGATGTCCCCTTCACGGCCTGCTTCGGCGATGGCTTCGCTGTTGAGCTTGGCCCAATCAACTGGATACTGGTTGTGATACGCGGCTCCAGAAATACCTGAGTGCAAAACCGCATCAAACGGAAGCGCTTCACAAAAGTCTGCCATCCATCCAGAGAAACCTGCATCAATCATCTCGTCTTGAATGACTCCTTTGAGCCAACTTTGAGTTGCGGGATTCGTAAGGTCGAGCATCGCTGCATCAAAATCAGTGTTCGTAATAAAATAAGGCTCACCATTATCTTTATAAATGACAAGTTCATCGTTTAAAGCTTCCTGAAAGAGGTTACGTGTCCAAGGCTTGAAGCCGTCAGGGTCCACGAGAAATGAATTGATATAACCCATGAGGCGAATATCTGCGTTTTCTAGATCGCTGCGCATTTCGTCCCAACCAGCATAGTGGTCGTTATCAAGTTCCCAGTTCCACCAAAGCTGTGAGCCAATCACAGTCTTGCGCTTGCCAACCCAGTCTTGAATCCAGAATGCGGCGATGGGCGTGTTGTATTCTTGGAGCTGCTCCCACACTTCGTAGAGGCGGTCGGTGCCACCTTGCATGCCAACAATGGCACCTGCTCCAATCCAGTCGGGTAGCACCTTCATGCGACCGCTGTAAGAAGTGTATTTTTCAATCAAGTCTAGAGGATCTGTACCGTAGAGAATGCGGCCCACCATCGTTGGGCTTTGTACTCGAACCTCAACTTCACGCGGATTTCGCATATCAAATACAGAGTACTCGGTGTTCTCTAGGAAGAGGCTACGGTTTTTCGTGGTGAGATAATGAGGGACCGGAGCATAGCTTGTGTAGTCATCCCCGGCTGAACCTTCAGAGAGCAAGTTTAAAATTGCCGCAAAAGGTTGTCGTCCGCGGCTTACGCCGCCTTCTTGAGCCAAGATACCTACTCGGTGACCTTTAAGATTGTCGTATGTAAACTGCTCGCCAAATCCGAGAAAGTCTTCGTCGGGCTCAGAAGCATAAACAAGCCTTGTTTGATTAAACGAATCTTCGCAAAACCAAAACCAGCAAGACCCGTCCCAAACATCAACTTGAAACTGCAAGTGACCATTTTCGGATTCGTGGAAAACCATGGCAAATTGCGCTCGGTTCCAACGCCAGCGGTCTTTAAGAGTTCCCAGAATGACTACTTGGTCGTACTCTTGATAAATTGCTTCTATTTTTTGGTTTCGCAAATCGCGATAATTGTATTCATCGATATTGAAAGAGCCGCGGTGCTCTTCTACATGGAAAGATGACTGAGCTGTTCGAAGAAAGCTTTGGCCAGGAATGGTCGACCACAACACACGTGATGGCTCATCTACGTGCGTTACAACAACTTGAGCCTTGTGGTCATTGCGAAATTCAACTCGAAAATCGCCCGCTTCATACATTTGAGAATCCAAACGGCTACGCAGCACATCGCCGCGGTGACCGGCATGAGCGGGTATTGTGGTCGCAGCGACCAGTAGGAAGCCCAGAATACTTAGCAAATTACGTCTCATTTTATTTCTCCACATAAGCGGCGGCGCACGGCACGCCATATTATCTACTCATCAGAACATTGCAGAAGGCGTGCCATACTGCGTCAATTCCTAAGTAATCGTTAAATGTGGTATTTCTATTGAGCACCAATCGAATCCGATAAGTATCCGCCGAAATTTTGATCACAAAAGACTGTTTTTTTTTAAAATGTGCGCCGAAAAAATGACCACAAAAGGGATGGGCTGGGTACACAACAACAAGCGGGAAGATGCACGTGGCTCAGATCAATTGGTAATTTTTTTGCAAAATTACGCAAGCGAGCATCGAATAGTGGGGCCAACCTTGAACAATCGTGTTAACAGCGGCCCCGTGGATTGAAGAATTACCCAGCTTCAACTGCAACTTGGAGACAACCGATGACACCCTCCCCGATTAGATTTACAGCAGTGATGTCCCTATTTGCGCTTATCGCATGTGGTGCTGAACCCATTCCGGTAACCTTGGTTGAAGACCCCGGACCTCAAATGCTCTTCGATCCCAATGCTATTTCAAATGGCGATACCTTTGTTGGCGATATTATTATCAACAGCCAAGTAGAACTCGATCAATTCATCGACTACAAACGCATCGATGGTCACGTAACCATAGGATCTGAGTATCTTTCTGAACTCATCTGGAAGAACCTTCAGAAAATCGATGGCTACCTCTTCATTTGGGATAACCCAGCTTTGAAGACCATTGAGCTTTCTTCGCTTCGTGAAGTCGGTGGTACCCTTTTGATTCGGGAAAACAATAAGCTTACCGAAGCAAGCTTTCCCGCACTTGAAAAAATCGGTGGTGCTCTATCCATCGTGTACAACCAGCGCTTATCGACCTGTGTGGTTGACGACATCGCTAAAGAAATCGGCCCCTCGAATATTGCCGACGGTGTGGTCACTCAGGGTAATTACGACGAGACCGGCTGCTAAGCCCAAACTCCCATTTCCTACTTACAAGCTTCTCACAATCGCTGGCACCAAAGGGTTGAGTGTGTAACAACACGAACTCTGAGGTGCATGCATGAGTTTAAAAGATTACCAAGACCCCGGTTCGTGTCCGTTTAAACGACCTGCTCTATCCGAAATGTGTGAAGAAACTCGCACCCTCCACCAAAGTATCGATGGCTTCGCCCAAAAATCCGGCGAACGCTGGCTCCATCCTGAAAGCATCACCCTAACCAAAGACCTTTTAGGTGGGCGTCATATGCAGAGCTGGCAGGAGCAAAAAGGTGCTCTCAGCATGCTCGGTGAAGACTGCTGGTCTACCCTGCCTCAAGTTTATGCGCGCTATGCAACAGAACCTGGCCGTGAACTTATCAAGGCAATTAGCCGACTAGAAAATGCAAAAGGTGTGATTGTTACAGACTGCGGGATGCAAGCAACCGCCATCGTCATGGACACGCTTCTTAAGCCAAATACCCACGCGCTTATCTCACGCCAAGTCTACAACAAGAGTAAAGCCTATCTTGATTGGTCGGCGCAGCGTATCGATGTAAGACCTCAAGTAATCGACGAAATCACACCTGAAACACTGCGCGAGTTTGCAACAACGGATACCGTTCTCGTTTTTACGGAGACCTACAGCAACCCATTGATGCACGCCCTCGATTTAGAAGGGTTAAGCAAGGCCGTTGTTGAGCTACGCAAAGAGCAAGCCCCAAAGCTTCGCTTGGTTGTAGACAATACCATCGTGACGCCCTGGGGAGTTCAATCACCTATCCTCGATTTACCGGGCGTTCACCTGGTGGTGTCCGCTGGTACCAAAGCCCTTGGCGGTGAAGACAAAGACATGTGGGGCTACATCGCATCCAACATCATCGACCTTATCAATCCATGCATGGATACTCAGGCTATGCGCGGAGGTGTTTTGAGCTGGAGAAGTGCTCAAGTGATTCATGCTGGTCTTGATCAGGCTGAATCCCATTTTAGAAAACGATGTCAATCGGCAGATGCGGTGGTTGAATTCCTATTAAGTCACCCGAAGGTCTCCGAAGTTTTTCACCCTTCAGTACCCAGCCACCCACACCGTAAGATTATTGATTCACAATATGCTCTGGGCGGTTCGCTGATGTCATTTAGAGTGAATGGCCTAACGGAAGAACAAACCAGCCACTTCTGTGATGTTCTCGCCATGACCATCGTACCCCGCTACGCATTAAGCTTTGACGGATTGGTTACGAAACTCAATCACCATAAAACAGTCTCTGAATTTTACGGTTTAGAAGCGATGCTGAAGAAACAAGGCATCGACCGCTTGGTCCGCCTGGGGGTTGGTACTGAGAACCCTGCAGATATCATAGCCTGCCTCAACTGGGCGCTCTGGCACTTTGAGAGTGTATCCGCCCAAGACGTGGAAGCCTGGCAAGATGAAAGAGAGATGGCTCTTCGCCCCTCTTAATCATCATCCACAGACACATCAACCTCAACCCAAACCGGAATATGGTCAGAAACCGACCGCCGCAGCGTTGCGTGGTTACCCTTGGTAAAATCAAGAACACCTTGGCCAAAAATCTCTGTTGTGAATTGAGATTGATAAAAAATATTATCAAATGGATTGCTAAGTCCCTCAGCACCAATGCTCGTTGCCTGCTCAGGGTCTACCGAATAAGTAACACCGTTCCAACCTACAGCTGTAAATGAGTAATCATCACCCGGCAGATTAAAGTCTCCGCCAATCAACACATCATTTTCGTCGCCGTTGGCATTCTGGAAGTGCTCTATAATCTCGGCAAAGTGATTCGCTTCTGCTCGGCGAACCGCCAGGTTCTTGCCACAGCGCTGATGAAAGGCCACCAGTGTAAAATCGAATGCTCCCATTTGAAAGTTCGCACCATAGGGCTCTCTCTTGATCACATCTTCAGGGTCAGGGAAAAATCCAACTGGTTCAATAAAGCTCACCACTTCTTCGCGCCACACGAAGGCATAATACTCTAGACTGCCGGATCTACCCACTGCGTGGTCGCTGATATGGTATCCCCAATCTTCATACGTGAGACTTTCCAGGTGCGCTACCAAGGTTTGTACCGCTTCCTCGTTCTCCACCTCATTGAGTGCCGTGATATTGAAATGGCTCAAGACACAAGCAAGGCCTGCGAAATCTTTGCCGTTGGCCCAGCCCATATGCAGCACGTTCATCGATGCAATCGTATTGCGGTTCAGTAGGCTCGCATCCGTGGTCAAGTAGTCAGGGCACGCATATGCATATGCGTCGTTTGTAGCGCCACTGGGGTCGATGGTAATAACGTGGGGTGAGATGTTGTTGCTTTCATACTGCTCTTCCACTGCTCCGTTCACATCTGCCACAATCAACAAATACCAAGTGCCTTGAGCAAGTCCGTGTGGGATACGCAGACCTGCTTCAAGCATCGAGGTCTCGCCAAGCGCCAGGGCTTTAGCATCTCGATAATCTAAATAGTTATCCGTAGCATCGTAATGCTCGTCCGGTGAGAGATAAAATTTAACACGGGTTGATTCTGCATCCAGCAGACCAGCATTCGTTAGGCTTAGGGACAAGTCAATCTTGGTATTCGCGGCAACATAAACATCGCTGATGACCACATCGTGAATAAAGATATCGGCAAGCTCTGCACCGGGGTTATCCACATTCACCATGAATGGGACTGCGGTCACATTATTGTCTTCTTCTTGTTCAACCACTTCGTTGTTTGCATCGGCTACCACCAACACATACCAAACGCCGCCAGTGGCATCGGCTGGGACCCTTGGGTTTGCCGACTCTTCGCCCACTTCATCTACTGCCAAGGCAGTCACGCGGTCGTAGCCGCCATACCTGTCATTCGAGTCAAAGATGGTATCACGAGACACGTAGTATTTAATCCGGCTTTGCTCTGCAGCGGCTAAGCCACGGTTTGCAACCAATAAGCTCACCGGAACTTTCTGTCCTGGCTCGAAGTCTCCAACGGCAACCGTTAAGTCCTCAATAACCAAATCCGCAGCTTCGGCGGGTTCAGGTTCTTCTTCACCGTCCGTCAAAGCAGCCACAGCTTCAGCGCCCACGCCGAAGGGTACCGCCCATGCATTGTTGGTTTCATATTGCTCATCAACCACGTTGGTATCGTCTACGACGAAGATCAAGAAGTAGCTGCCATCGGCTGTGTCGATTGGAATGCGAAGGTTGGCGTTTTCAGAAGAGATTCCCTGTGATTCCAATGCATTCACTGCATCGTAGTTTAGGTATTTATCGGCTGAATCAAAAACATCATCGACAGATAGGTAATACTTTAAGCGACTGGTTAGAGTGGATGGCACGGGGCCAATATTGCGTACATCAAGTGCTGCATTGATTTGCTCTCCAGCAAGTCCCGCGGCCGCCGAGAGCACAACATTTTCAGCAACTAAATCTGGCTTGATGGCGTCTGGTGAATCCACCAGTACTTCAACTGCCAGCGCTATTTGGTTGTTTGATTCGTCTGATTCTACAAGTGTGTTCTCGAAATCGAGAACCAAAATAACATACCAGGTACCACCCACGGTATTTGCGTTAATACGTAGGTCTGCTGATTCCACACGGCTGCCACCAAAACCCAAGGGCTCGATATTATCAAAGCTTAGCTGCTTATCGTGTTCGTCGAGAACCGCATCTTTAGAGAAAAAGTATTGAAGCTGAGTAGCCGTAGCCGCTCCGCTCCCTGCATTTTCAATGGTGCTTTGAACAGGCAGCACATCGCCCACTTGAGCAGTTGGTGCAGAAGATGCCGCCGCGATTCTTAAATCAGGAACGCCGCCATGTAACTCACCCACCGTAATCGCCGCAGCGTGAGTATTGTTACTTTCATTTTGCTCAACCACTTCTACGTTGGCGTCAGCTACAAACAAAATATACCAAACTCCATCAAGAGTGGTTGCCGGTATTCTTAGATTCGCACTCTCCGGGCCGCTTGCATTCACTGCTAAGGCGCTGACCTTGTCGTAGTTTAAGTACTTATCGCCGCTGTCTAAAACGTCGTCAGCCGAGAGATAATATTTGAGTCGTGAAGCGTCGGAGGCGGCCGAGCCATTGTTTGAAACGGTGGCATAAACAGCTAGCTTATTGCCCGCCTCGATATTCAATGATTCAAGCGCTACATCCTGAATGATTAAATCAGGGCCGTCACCATCGGTGGCCGGTGGTTCAGAACCAACCGTTAGGCTAGCAATTGCGAGGTTATTCGCTTCATTGGTTTCCGCAACTTCAGATTTCACATCTGCAATGAATAAAACGAACGCGTCGCCTTCAGGCCAGTCGGTGGGAATCCGAACATTGGCAGTCTCATCACTCACTGCAGACGAATCTAAGGCGCTCACTTTGTCGTAATTGAGATATTTATCGCCGTCGTCATAAACGGAGTCGGCGGATAAGTAGTAACGCATTTGGGAAACGCCAGCTGCCTCGAGGCCCTGGTTTGCGATAGAAACCGAAACCTTCACCTTGGTTCCCGGTACCGCGAAACCACCATGCACAAGCGCATTTTGTGCAATCAAATCGATGCCTGCTTGAGTCGCCTCAACGGCATCTTGGCGGGTTTGAGCCCCATCGGTTATCGACACAGGTTGTGGTTCACCACAGGCTGAGAGAAAGAGGGTACACCAAAGAATGAGAGAAAAAACGGAAATATTACGTATGCTTATACACATTTCGAAACCTCACAAAGCCGCGCACAAATGCACTGGGCTTTTGAAATCAAGTTGTTAGTAATCAGCATTTAGGATGAAAGGAATCATCCTCGGGGAACTTCGCTAGGCTAGACGGCTGCACCCGATGAGTGGCCCCTACTGGACGTGACCGTCTGCGTCAATCGAAAAATATCGGCATCAGGCTGGTCGCGATCAGGGGAACTGGTGGTCATACACGCTTGGCCTCAGCTGCGGTTAAATAATCTTGGAAAAACGTACGCTCCGCAGCCGCGTAGTCCGCCTCTACATCCAGGCGCGCAAGTACTGAGAAAAAGCCAAACTGCAACCGGTTGATGAAAAGAATCCCGGGAGGCATTGGTACAAAGTTATCATTTTTGTTTTTCACGATGGTCACGGCCATCTTCTTAAAGTGCTCCACGAGACTGCCTGCAAATTCTTGGGTGATGTGAAACGGTGAATCGGACACGGGCCGGAAACAAGCCGTCGCATATTCAACCACCATCTCCTCGTAGAGACCGCCCTGAGTTTTAAGCATACCACAGGCCGCTTCCTTGAATCCCTCGCGGTCTCCAAGATGGGTTGTGGTATGCAGCTTACGAGCCCAATCCAAACGCTCATCCTCAATCGGCTGAACGCAGCCAAAATCAACAAAGCCTACTCCCCCATCATCTTGGAAAAAGTAGTTCCCGGGGTG
>JABJBS010000182.1 GCA_018668695.1 Deltaproteobacteria bacterium | reverse complement strand
TTTTATTATGCAGAAGATACGAATCCTCATAGTGGACGACGCGGTTGTCGTCAGAAGGATGCTTACAGACATCCTCGATTCGGATCCTGAGCTAGAGGTGGTGGGAACTGCTGCAAACGGTAAGATAGCGCTCAACAAGCTGCCCCAAGTGAAACCTGATGTCATGGTCCTGGATTTGGACATGCCTGAAATGAATGGCCTCGAAACTCTAGCTGCCGTTCGTAAAATCAACAGCACACTTCCGATTATCGCGTTCAGCACTATGACTGAGCGCGGCGCCTCGAAAACGCTTGAAGCGCTTTCTAGAGGTGCTACCGACTACGTTACGAAGCCTTCAACCATGCGTGGCGCACGCTCCGCTGTTGATACGATTCGAGAAGAGCTCGTTCCTAAAGTTAAAATGTTTGGTAAGCGTCGACGTGGGGCTCAGACCCCTATCGCCCGTCCGACACATCAACGCCCTGTTGTGCCGAGGCCAGTTACTCCGGCCAAACGTCCGGTTGCAGCACGCCCCGTTCGGCCGATACGGCCAGGTGTAGGTTTAGGTAAGTCCGGTCAAACAAAGTATTCAGTGCTCGCCATCGGAACATCAACCGGCGGTCCCAATGCACTGGCGGAACTGCTGCCACGGCTACCACCAAACTTTCCGGTGCCGATTGTCATCGTTCAACACATGCCGCCGATCTTTACGAGAATCCTAGCAGAGCGTTTAACCTCTTCAAGCCACCTTAAGGTGGTTGAGGGCTCAATGGGCGCGGTTCTACAGCCTGGGAACGCTTATATTGCACCTGGCGACTACCATATGACCATTGCAAAAGGTTCATCCACAACGGTCGTGACGAAAACAAACCAGAACCCACCTGAACACTCATGCAGGCCTGCGGTGGATGTTCTCTTTCGTTCAGTAGCGGAAGTGTATAAAGATAGAGTACTGGCAGTTATTCTGACAGGTATGGGGCGAGATGGTGCACTGGGGTGTGCCAAGATAAAACAGACCGGGGGCGAAGTCCTGGCACAAGACGAAGCAAGTTCAGTTGTTTGGGGAATGCCAGGTTTGGTTGCCAAACAGGGACTCGCAGAAAAAGTTTTAAACATAGAGGGCTTGGCAGACGAGATCACCAAGCGAATTTGTGGTACGTAAAAAATAGGGTAGCATAGAGGTCCATGATAGGTTGGACCCGGAGCATTAGGAAGTATGGCGTTACAGCAATCAGATTTTGATTTTGTTCAAAAGCTTATTCAACAAAAAGCTGCCATCGTTTTGGATAACGGTAAGCAGTATTTTGTCGAGAGTAGACTGACTCCCCTCGCCCAAAATACTGGCCACGACTCAATCGAAAAACTTATCTTGGCTCTGCGTCAAAACCCTCACAACAGTCGAATGATCGAACAGGTCGTTGAAGCTATTACCATTCATGAGACGAGCTTCTTTAGAGACATCCACCCCTTCAAGTGCATGAAGGAAGTTGTGATGCCTTCCCTGCTCGAAAAACGAGCCAGTCAACACACGCTTAATCTTTGGTGCGCAGCATGCTCCAGCGGGCAAGAGCCCTATACGGTGACTATGCTTCTGCGCGAGAATTTCCCACAACTTCAAAGCTGGAATGTGCGCTTTATCGCCACAGATATTTCCAACCAAATTCTAGGGCGAGCCCGAGAAGGAAAGTTTAGCCAGCTGGAAGTTAACCGAGGCTTACCTGCCCCAATGCTATTAAAGCATTTTGAGAAGCAGGGCCTGGTCTGGCAAATCAAGCCGCTACTACGAAGCTCCATTGAATTTAGAAAACTCAACCTCATCGATAATTGGCCACCCATGCCGAAGATGGACGTCGTCTTTCTTCGTAATGTGTTGATCTATTTCGATGTGGAAACCAAGAGAAAAATTCTTGGAGAAGTTCGTAAACTACTGAACCCAGATGGTTTCCTCTTTCTGGGAGCAGCGGAAATGCCAATGAGTATCGATAACGCATTCGAACGGATCGATTATCCTCGATCTGGATGCTACAAACTGCGTCAAACATAAGGGAAAAGAATGTCTACTACAGAAGAAAACATTCAGCAGGTCACACCCAACATCTTTTCGACTATCCTCGATCTTGATGTGCAGCCAAATCCTGGTGCATTGGAAATGGAAGCAGGCGCGAAGTACGTTACCGCCAGCGTTCAAATCAGTGGGTCGTGGAACGGAATAGTGACACTAAGTATTCCAGAAACGCTTGCTCGTAAAACAGCAGCTTTAATGTTTGAGGTTGCTCCAGACGAAGCAACCGACGAAGATATTGAAGATGCCATGGGCGAATTAGCGAATATGACGGGCGGTAGCTTTAAGTCCCTCCTAGAGGGAACTTGTGAGCTTGGTCTGCCCGTTGTGACCATAGGTGTCGATTATTCGGTAAGATTTCCCGGTTCGATCATTGAATGTGAGACCGGATTCCATTGCGAAGGGGCACCTTTTAAGGTCACGGTGCACGTTCGCGAGTCGGATGAAGAAATCTAACTGCTCGGCAGAGTTGTTTGCCGGTCAGGTACCGGATAGTATTTGGGTGCAGGGGCGCGGTCTTTCGGGGAGCGAACGTGAAGATTCTGGTAGTTGATGACAGTAAAGCTATGCGAATGATTGTGAAACGCACAATCCGTAAGGCGGGGTTTACAGGTCATACATTCATAGAGGCAGGCAACGGAGCCGAGGCTTACCGGATGATAACCGGTGACGACCCGGAGAAGCATCCAGATCTCGTAATGAGTGATTGGAATATGCCTCGGATGACGGGTATCGACTTAGCGGAACGCTTACAGCGTGAAGATGTTATCCTGCCTTTTGGCTTTGTAACTTCTGAAGGCACCAAAGAGATGCGCGAACGAGCGAAAAATGCCGGCGCCCTCTTCTTGATCGCAAAGCCATTTACAGTGGGAGCTTTTGAAGAAGCACTAACTCCACTAATACCCAGCATCGAAGCCGAGACGGCTGCAGGCGAGACAGAAACGCCAACACCAAGCGAAGGCTGATTCCAGCCTTATCTTCATTCTATTCAAATGTTGATTTCACGCCATCCCAGAGAACCTGGGACGGCATATAGGTTTGTCCTAAGACTTCGTACTCGCTACATCGCCAAAATACTTATTCTCAATGGACTCATAGTAATCGATAACTGAACGAACATACTTTCGCTTCT
>JABJBS010000181.1 GCA_018668695.1 Deltaproteobacteria bacterium | reverse complement strand
CGCGAAATTCGTGGGCGGTAATCAAGTAGAATTCTTAATCGACGGACCGCAGTCTTTTGAAAAGCGAGCGGAGCTTATCGATAACGCAAAAGAAAGCATTCACCTTTTAACATGGACTATCTATGACGATGGTACGGGGCGAGACTTAGCAAACCGATTGGCCAATAGAGCTCGCGAGGGCCTGGATGTTCGGGTCATTGTAGACCGCAACATTGCGGCCCGTGGAGAACACATCGAGACCTTTAAGTTTATGGAAGACAACGGCGTGAAGTTGATTCGCTGGGAAGATCCAGACCACGTGCAGTGGGGCAACCACTGTAAAATGATGGTGGTTGATGGAGTAGAGTCGGTAGCCGGCGGCATGAACCCTGGCGATATATACAGCCACGCTTGGAATGTTGATTCTGATTACAGTGGTCAAAAATGGCGAGACACAGATGTCTATACAAAAGGACCTTCAGTGGTTGAACAAGAGGCACTCTTTGTTCGATATTGGAACAGCCAGGTAAAGCTTCAAAGTTTGGACCATGCTCCAATTGGTATGAACCGAACCGAGTTATTAGCCAGAGCGGGTCGTCCCGGAAATTCAAAAATTGCAGTGGTCGATCATCAGCCTGGTGACGAGCGTTACGACGTTTATGCCACGATGATGAAAGCGGTATCGGGAGCTACCGAGCGGGTTGAGATTGAGAATGCTTATTTCTTAACTCTGCCGGGCATGAATGAACTTTTACATGCGGCGTTAGAGCGCGGGGTTGAGGTTCGAATTTATACCAACTCGAATAAGAGTGTTGATGAACCTCTTGTTAGCGAACCGATTATGAAGAGCCTACCTGAATTGTATAAAGCAGGGGCTAAGGTTTTTCTTAAAAAGGGAGACACGCTACACAGTAAGTTCATGGTTGTAGACGACACGTTTGCGTCTGTTGGAAGCTTTAACCTGCACCCGCGTTCGCTCTATTACGATAGTGAAATGGCCTTGAATATTATTGATGAAAGCGCCGCAACGAAGCTTCGAGAGCAATTCGATAATGACGTAAGCGCGGATAAGGCTATTGAGGTGAAAAGTTTGAAGGACCTTGAAATCGAGTCGACTTGGTACAACCGGTTTATTCGAAAGTATTTCTTTCGCCACCTTTAAGCCGGGTTTGCGCTAGGCAAGAAGGCTCATGACCCAACTTATTCCAATCCACGCGCCCAGCGAGGAACCAATGTTCGCAGCAACGGCAACCAGTAAAACCCGAGTGAAGGGGTTCTTATAGATACCTTTGATTGACTGGACATCTTGATTGATGTTTTCGCAATCTTCCACGGTGGGTTTTCTTTGCCACGCTTCTACAAGCCCAACGACCATACCTGCACCCACCAGAGGGTTTAGAGAGGTAATGGGCGAGCCAACAAACGCGGTGAGTATGGAGAGTAGTTTTCCACCGGCAGCCGCAGTTAAAACGGCGGCAACGATAGAGTTCGGTAGAAGCCACGCGAGTAGAATTTCTTCCATCGTACGGTCTGGATTGCCAGTGAGCCCCCAGCTGAAAGCAGCCAGAATCAAAACGGGAATGACCCACTTTAAAGCTTTGACCCACCTTGATGGCGGCGGAACGACACTGATGGTTTCTCGATCGATGGTTTGGCCGAAGTATCGTTTCATTCCAGGAACGTGTCCGGCTCCGACAATTGCAACCACAGTATCGCCGGGTGCTTCTTCAATGCTCGACATCAAATATTGGTCACGTTCATCAATGAGCGGTTTTTGCACTTCGGGCATCACGCGAGCAAACTCTTCCATCATATCTGAGAGTTCACTATTTTCTTTGAGTTTCTCAATTTCATCGGCGCCAATGTCTTCCGTCTCGAAAAGACTTCCAAAGATGGCACCCATGAGTTTAATTTTTTGCCAGAAGGAAAGATTGGCCCAGGTGCGCTTGAGCGTGACTTGGATATCGCGGTCCACCAGCTCGAGCTTGGCGCCCACTTCATCGGCTTTTTCTGCTCCGGCCATAAGCTCTGCCCCGGGCTCTACGCCCAGTTCTTCACCGAGTCGGCGCTGGTAAGCGCCGATGGCAAGATTGGCAAGTAACATCAAAGTTTTGCCTTCTTTGATGACCTTGAAAATATCGAGTTTTTTCCAGCGGTCCACGTCTTTGAGAGCGTTGTAGCGGGTTTCGCAAAGTTCCACGCATACCGTGTCGGGCTTCACAGCGTGAATCACCTCACCTACTTCGATGACGCTGTCTTTGGATACGTGTGCGGTACCGATGAGATACCATTTACGCCCGTCGCGTTCGAGTAGAGTGACATTTCCAGAATCTAACATGGGGGCTGTCTATCAGGCTGCGCGAGTCGGGAAAAGCCTTTGGGCCTAGGATCGTTCAACTTTATCGAAATTAGGTGTTGTCTTTGGGGCTTGAGAAGGTGATCTGGGTTTTACCAAGCGACGCAGAGCGATCTCCCCGTATTTACTTTACTTTTTGTGCTTGCGTCGTTGGGGTTCGCCGAGGGCCGTGGCTTTATTTCGTCTTCTTTTTCTTGCGACGAATTTTGGCGATGTGGTGGAACGGATTGCCACGTTCGATGAGCTCATCAAGTGGCGCCATCTTCTCGAGTAACCCCTTCATCATCGACTCTGTATCCACCTCAAACCGCTGACCAAAAAGGGTGAGGTCCATGATCACATTGCTTTGGGCCATTTCTACGAGGGCCTCTTCGCGAGCAGCCACGGCGTGACAAGGTCCTTCAAGATTGGTGTGTCCGATGAGCACGACGGAGTCGTCTGCGATGAGAACGAGTTTGTGGGGCCAGTGCTCTTCTAGCTCGGGCTCTGGAATGCCGTAGCTTAAAACAGTTCCAGGAAGCTTTGGGAGATCGGTGAATGAGAAAGTGGTGATATGAACCCCACGTTGCCAGCTTTCAGTTAATGTGGACTCAAGTGCTTGGGCCTCCTGGTTCCACATCGAGATGACAACTTTAGATTTAGCCTGACTGATGATTTGCCGCGCATGGTCGAGGATGGCGCGGTAATCTTGCAGCTGCCACAGAACCGACCGTTCAACGGGATCCACCAAGCTTTCGAGAGAATGCTTTAAATCTTCGAGGGTTGTGTCGAAGCGGCCCTTAAGCAGCTCACAAAGATGCTCTGGTGGCAGTGGAACATAGCGGGCAGGTTTATCTTGGATGGCATTGATCAGTCCGCCGCCTTCTAGCTTTTTAAGAATATTATAAATAGCCGAGCGGGGCACTCCGGAACTCGCGGCCAACTCATAGCCGGTGGCGGGCTGTTTCTTCAGCAGCGCAGTGTAAACTTTGGATTCACTTTTGGTAAATCCAAGCTCAGTCATTGCGGATAATACTTTTCGTTCCATG